>JAOPZL010000249.1 GCA_025964175.1 Solirubrobacterales bacterium | reverse complement strand
TGGCCGTCGGCGGCGTCGTCGGCCAGCAGGCCGAGACGTCGGTGGAGGACTCCAGCGAGGCGATCGGCCTGTTCGTCGCCCTGATCGTCCTGCTCTTCACCTTCGGCACCGTCGTCGCCGCCGGGCTGCCGATCCTCACCGCCCTGCTCGGGCTGGGCGCCGGGCTCTCGCTGGTCACGCTCTTCGGCCACGTCATGACCGTGCCGACGGTCGGGCCGACGCTGGGCACCATGATCGGGCTGGGCGTCGGGATCGACTACGCGCTCTTCCTCGTCACCCGCCACCGACAGCACCTCGCCGAGGGGATGACGGTGGCCGAGTCGATCCCCCGGACGGTGGCGACCTCGGGCAACGCGGTCGTCTTCGCCGGCACCACGGTGATCATCGCGCTCTGCTCGCTCGGCCTGGCCGGCATCCCGATCGTCGCCTCCATGGGCTACTGCGCGGCGATCGTCGTCGTCATCTCCATGATCACCGCGATCACGCTCGTCCCGGCGCTGCTGGCGGTCCTGGGGACGCGCCTGAACGCGCTGCGCCTTCCCCGGCCGGCGAAGCCGCGCGCGGTCAAGCCGGGCGTGCACGGCTGGGCGCGCTGGGCCCACACGATGGCCGATCACCCGCTGCCCGCGCTGGGCGTGGGGCTCGCCATCCTCGTCGCGCTGACCCTCCCGGTCCTCTCGCTGCACCTCGGCCAGGCCGACAACGGGACGGCGGCGAAGGGCACCGAGCAGCGCGTGGCCTTCGACCTGCTCGCCTCCGGCTTCGGCCCCGGATCCAACGGGCCGCTGCTCGTCGCCGTCGACGGCCCGCCCGACGCGGCCGCGCTGGACAAGCTGGGCGCGGCGCTGAAGGCCGACCCGGGCGTCGCCGCCGTCTCGCCGCCGATCCCGGCCGCGGACAAGGCGGCGACGGTCCTCACCGTCACGCCGACGACCGCCCCCGCGGCGCTGGCGACCGAGGCGCTCGTGCGCCGGCTGCGCTCCGACGTGATCCCGCCCACCGGCGTCGCGGCCCAGGTCGGCGGCCAGACCGCGTCGGGCGTCGACCTGGCGGCCAAGATCACCGATCGCCTGCCCCAGGTGATCCTGACCGTGATCGCGCTGAGCTTCCTGCTGCTGATGGTCGCGTTCCGCTCGATCCTGCTGCCGATCAAGGCGGCGGTGATGAACCTGCTGTCGATCGGCGCCGCCTACGGGGTCGTCACGCTCGTCTTCCAGGAGGGCTGGGGCAACGAGCTCATCGGCCTGGGCGGCGAGCACATCCCGATCGTCTCGTTCGTCCCGCTGATGATGTTCGCGATCCTCTTCGGGCTCTCGATGGACTACGAGGTCTTCCTGCTCAGCGCGTGCCAGGAGCACTGGACCTCCACGCGCGACGCGCGCCGTGCGGTCGTCGACGGCATCGCGTCGACCGGGCGCGTGATCACCTCCGCGGCGCTGATCATGGTCAGCGTGTTCGCCGCGTTCGTCGGCAACGAGGACCCGACGGTCAAGCAGTTCGGGCTCGGGATGGCGGTCGCGGTAGCGGTCGACGCGACGATCGTGCGCTGCCTGCTGGTGCCCGCGCTGATGGTGCTGATGGGCAAGAGCGCCTGGTGGCTGCCGGGCTGGCTGGACCGGATCCTTCCGCACGTGTCGGTGGAGGGGACGCCCGCGCCGGCGGCGGCGGCGGAGGCCGAGAAGGAGCCCGAGCCGGTCGCCTGACCGGGAGGTGGCATCCTCCCGCTACTGCGGCATCCGCCTGCGCGGTACCCGCTCCAGCTGCTCGCCCAGCGCCTCCAGCCGCTCCTCGACCGCGGTCACGAAGGCGCGGGTGGCCGGAGACAGGCGGGCGCCTCGGCGCCAGACGAAGGCGAAGTGGTCGTAGATGGGGTCGGCGAAGGGGACCCAGCCGAGCTTGCGCGACAGGGAGCGGCCCTGGGCGTGGAGGGTGCCGCGGGAGGCGATCGTGTCGCCCAGGCCCTCGGTGGCGAGCGCGAGGGCGATCTCCGCGTCCTCGACATCGATCGCGATGTCCAGGACGACGCCGTCGCGCTGGGCCAGCTCGGTCAGCTGACGGCGGGTGGGGTCCTCGGCGCCGTAGGTGACGTCGTAGAGGATCAGGCGCCCGCGGGCGAAGCGGCGCATGCTCATCGACGACTGCAGGCGCGTCGCGTCGGCCGAGCACGCGACGAGCTCGTCGCGCAGGACCGGCACGACCTCCAGGCCCGCATCGTCGATCGGCAGGACGACCACGCCCGCCTCCAGCTCGCCCGAGCGGACGGCGGAGACCACCTGCGACGAGTTCTGCCCGACCAGCCGGATGTGGACGTCGGGATGGGCGCGGTGGAAGTCGCGCACGACGCCGGCGCCCAGGTAGTACCGGGCCGAGCCGAACACGCCGAAGGTCGCCGTCCCGCCGCGCAGCTCGCGTACGTCGGCGACCGCCTCACGAGCCAGCTCCACCTCGGCCAGCACCTGCTCGGCGTGGGGGCGCAGCGCCTCGCCCGCCTCGGTCAGGACCAGGCCGCGTCCCACGCGGTGGAAGAGCGCCACGCCCAGCTCGGCCTCGAGCCGGCGGACCTGCTCCGACAGCGACGGCTGGGCCATGTGCAGGGTCTGCGCGGCCGCCGAGAACGACCCGTGCTCGATCGTGGCGAGGAAGTAGTGCAGCTGCTGAAGAGTCATAGGCAGAACCTTGAGATACCCAAGACAACCAAGGCTACCGCTAGATGTCCAACCAGTCGATCATGTGGACATGGTCGCTCTCCGCTCCCGCATCGCCCCCTCGCTTTGAGCTTCTGCGCCGACCGCGAGCAGCAGGGCATCCTGCTCTGCGTGCTCGCCGCGGCGGGCTTCGGCGCGATGGCGATCTTCGCCAAGCTGGCCTACGCCGCCGGCTTCGACGCCGCCTCGCTCCTCCTCCTGCGCTTCACCATCGCCGCGGTCGTCCTGTGGGCGATCGTCCTCGTGCGCCGGCCTTCACGCCCCTCGCTGCGCACCGTCGCGGCGGCGGTCGCGCTCGGCGCCTTCGGCTACGCGGTGCAGGCCGCCTCGTTCTTCTTCGCGCTGGAGCGCATCGACGCCTCGATGGCCTCGCTGCTGCTCTACGTCTACCCCACGCTCGTCCTGATCGGGGCGATCGCGATGGGCCGCGAGCGGGCCACCCGCCGCCGCGTCACGGCGCTCGCCCTCGCCTCCGCCGGCACCGTGCTCGTCCTGATGGGCGGCGCCGCCGGCGCGTTGGACCCGACCGGCGTGGCGCTCGCGCTGGTCGCCGCGATCTCCTACACCGCCTACATCCTGTCCGCCGACCGCGCCGTGCGCGACGCCGACCCCGTGCTCCTGGTCGCGATGATCCTCACGTCGGCCGCCGTCGTCGTCGGGATCTTCAACGCCGCCGCCGGCGGACCGCACCTCGGGCACGTCGGCGCGAGCGGCTGGTCAGCCGCGGCGGGTGTCGCCGTCGTCTCCACCGTCCTCCCGGTCATCGCCTTCCTCGTGGGGATCCAGCGCGTCGGGCCCGCGACCGCCTCGATCGTCTCCACCGTCGAGCCGGTCATCACCGTCATGCTGGCCATGGCCGTCTTCGGCGAGCAGCTCGCGCCGGTCCAGGT
Organism: Solirubrobacterales bacterium; assembly: GCA_025964175.1. Taxonomy (GTDB): domain Bacteria; phylum Actinomycetota; class Thermoleophilia; order Solirubrobacterales; family Solirubrobacteraceae; genus Capillimicrobium. The sequence goes on along the minus strand of JAOPZL010000249.1, from coordinate 1,322 downwards.
CCTGGGCGGCGCCGCCGTCCTCGGCGCCGTGGTGCTCGTGAACGTCCGCAGCCGGGTACGTTCCGTCCATGGCGCTCCCGCTCTCTCCCCCGCTGCCGCCCCAGCTGGCGCGCTCGCGAGCCAGCCTGCCGGAGGGTGAGGCCTGGGCCTACGAGCCCAAGTGGGACGGCTTCCGGGCCATCGTCTTCGTCGACGGCGACCAGGTCCACATCCAGTCGCGCAACGGCAAGCCGCTCACGCGCTACTTCCCCGAGCTGACCTTTCCCGACGGGCGCTACGTGCTCGACGGGGAGATCGTCATCCTCAACGAGAAGGGCGGCCAGGAGTTCGACCTCCTCGGCCAGCGCATCCACCCGGCCGCGTCGCGCATCAACAAGCTCGCGGAGCAGACCCCGGCCCGCTACGTCGCCTTCGACCTCCTCGCGCACGAGGACGAGGAGATGCTGTCGCTGACCTACGCCGAGCGCCGCGGCGCGCTGGAGGCGTTCATCGCCCACACCGAGGCCGCCGACCTCACGCCCAGCGTCCTGGATCGCGCCGACGCCGAGCCGTGGCTGCTCGGCGCGGAGGGCGTGATCGCCAAGGAGATCGACGCTCCCTACCGCCCGGGCGAGCGCACCGGCATGGTCAAGGTCAAGCGCGTACGCACGATCGACGCGGTCGTGCGCGGCTGGCGGCCCGGCAAGGAGGAGGGGACGGTCGGCGCGCTGATCCTCGGCCTCTACGACCACGACGGCACGCTGCGCGAGATCGGCCACTCCTCGGGCTTCACGGCCAAGGAGAAGCGCGAGCTGCCCTTCAAGCTCAAGCCCTACGAGACCGGCGAGCGCGGGACCGGCGAGCCGTCACGCTGGTCGGCCGGACGGGATCTCGCGTGGATCGCGCTGCGCCCCGAGCTCGTCGTCGAGGTGACGTTCGACCACGTCAGCGACGGACGGATCCGCCACGGCGCCAAGGTGCAGCGCTGGCGCGATGACAAGAATCCGTCCGACTGCTCCATCGATCAGCTCGACGTCTGAGCGACGAGCCGGGGGTGGCCCGGCGCCGCGCTGAGGCCGGCTTGCTGCTGCGATCGGCCCGGAGCGGGTAGGAAGAGCATATGACCGGTCTCGGGATCGGCCTGCTGCTGGCAGGCGTGGTCCTGCTGGTGGCCGAGGCCCACATCGCCGCCGGCGGCCTGCTCGGCACGCTCGGCGTGGCCGCTGCGGTCGGCGGGACCGTCGTGGCGGTCGATGGCGCCGGCGGTGGCGTCGTGCTCGGGCTCGTCCTGGCGGCGCTGGTCGCGGTGATGGGCGGCGGCGCGCTCCTGCTCGCCGCCCGCG
>JAOPZL010000219.1 GCA_025964175.1 Solirubrobacterales bacterium | reverse complement strand
GTGCAGCGCGCGATGCAACGCGTCGGCCGGTCGATCAGCGGTCATCTTCACCGGGGAATCGCTCGAGTCCCGCGCCGATCGTGCAGGGATTGAAGTTCTACTCCCGGATCTTCGCCGACCAGCTCTAGCGCGGCCGCAAGACGGCCACGATCCGGCTCGGCGACAAGTCCCACAAGTACCGCAAGAACCAGCTCGTGCTGGTCACCATCGGGTACCAGTACTCGCCGCGCGAGCGGATCTTCGAGGCGGTCATCGACCAGGTCGAGGTCAAGCGCGTCAAGGAGCTCTCGCCGCGCGACATCGAGCACGACAACCCCGAGTTCCGCCGCCACGAGGAGATGATCCACTTCCTCGAGCAGATCTACGGCCGCGCGGTCTCGATGGAGGACGTCGTCACCGTGGTGCGCTTCAGCCAGATCGTCGACTCGCCGACGGAGTTCACCGACCGGCGCCTCGGCATCGGCGGCGCGCAGAACTAGCAGCTCCGCGCTCCACTCGGTAGCGCGCTCGTACGAACGCCCATTCCGCTCGCGGCTTCCGTGCATGCGGACGATAACCGGGCTATGAAGAATTCTCGACGCATCCCCCTGGGGCTGAAGCTCGGCGGGCTCAGCGCCCTGCTGCTCGCCCTCACGGCGATCGTCACCACGATTGCGATCGTCTCGCTCGGCCGGGTCGCCGACAACGGCGATGCGCTCTACACCTCCAGCGTCCGTCCTCTTGCGGCGCTCAGCGACGTGCGCGCGACGATCAACGTCAACCGCCTGCAGTCGAGCAAGTACACCAGCGCCGCCGACGACACGGCTCGTGCGGAGCTTGAAGGCCTGATCACGGCCAATCGCAAGGCGATCACCGGCGCGCTGTCGGGCGTCTCCTCGCAGCTGCACACCCCGGCCGAGCAGCGCGCGTACGCGCAGATGAAGTCGACGTACGACAGGTACGTGTCGATCGTCGACCAGCTGATGGCGCTGAGCGCCGCGGGCAAGACGGCGCAGGCCAGCGCCTTCACGACCACCACCGCCACGCCGCAGGGCAACAAGCTGACCGACTCGCTCACCGCGATGCAGAGCGTGATGGTCCAGCAGTCCGACGCCGTGCGCAACCAGGCGCGCGACACGTACCGCAGCTCGCGCACGCTGATGCTCGTGCTGCTGGTCGTCTCGCTGCTGCTCGGCGGCGCGCTCGCCTTCCTGCTCGTGCGCTCGATCCGCCGTGGCGTGGCCCAGGTGCTCGACCGGCTCGAGTCGCTGCGGGCCAAGGACACGGCGGACCTCAACCGCGGCCTGGACGCGATCGCCGACGGCAACCTGACCATCGCCGTCGAGTCGACCACGGCCCCGATCGAGCGCTGGACGTCGGACGAGATCGGCGACGTCGCGAAGGCCGTCAACGCGGTCCGCGACCACACGGCGGGCTCGCTGGAGGCCTACAACGCCACCCGCGTCGCCCTCGGCACGATGATCACGCAGGTCTCCGCCGTCGCCGGCACGGTCGCCAGTGCCACCCACGAGATGGCCTCCACCTCCGAGGAGGCCGGCCGCGCGGCGGGCGAGATCGCCCACGCGGTGACGGACGTCGCCGCCGGCGCCGAGCGCCAGGTGCAGGTCGTCGAGGACGCGCGCGTCGCGTCCCAGGAGACCGCGGCCGCCGCCGACGAGGCGCGCGAGCTGGCCCAGGGCGGCGCCGAGGCCTCCGAGCAGGCCAGCGCCGCGATGGAGTCCGTGCGGGCCGCCAGCGGCGAGGCCGCCCAGGCGATCCGCGCACTGGCGTCCAAGAGCGACGAGATCGGCGGGATCGTCAAGACGATCGGCGGGATCGCCGAGCAGACGAACCTGCTGGCCCTCAACGCGGCCATCGAGGCCGCGCGCGCCGGCGACCAGGGCCGCGGCTTCGCCGTCGTCGCCGAGGAGGTCCGCAAGCTGGCCGAGGAGTCGCGCCAGGCCGCCGGCTCGATCGCCCACCTCGTCGGCCAGATCCAGGCCGACACGCAGACCGCCGTCTCGGTCGTCGAGGAGGGCGCGCAGCGCTCCGAGGACGGCGCCGCCGTCGTCGACCAGGCGCGCGTCTCGTTCACGCAGATCGTCGCCGCGATCGAGCGCGTCAGCGCGACCGTGGACCGCATCGCCGAGGCGACCAGCGAGGTCGCGTCCGTCGCCGAGCAGTCGTCGGCCTCGACCGAGGAGGTCTCGGCGTCCACCCAGCAGACCAGCGCCTCCGCGCAGCAGATCGCGGCATCGGCGCAGGAGCTGGCCCGCACCGCCGAGGAGCTCGAGCAGCTCGTCGGCCGCTTCGAGGTCACGCGCTAGCGCGGACCCGCCGTCGGGCCTGCCCCGTTGCCCGTCAGCCGACGGGCAGCGGGTCGGGCCCGGCGGCACTTGCGGCCCGCTCGGCCGCGGCCTCGGTCACCGACGGCCCGGCCAGCAGGTCGCGCTCGCGCTCGCCACGCATCATCAGGTGCAGCGAGACGAGCAGCAGCAGGTCGACGGACAGCCCGAAGACGGCGCCGAACTGCGACTCGACGAACGCGAACGACCGCGTCAGCAGGATCGAGACGAGCAGCGCGCGTTCCCACCAGCGGTAGGCCTCGTAGCGCGCGCCGCGGCGCAGCGCGAGGACCCCGATGAGGACGAGGACCCCGGAGGTCGTGCTCGTGCCCAGGCTCAGCCAGTTGATCGTCGACAGGTTCTTGATGTCGTCGGCCACCGCGCCGTGCGCCGCGCCGCCGAGGTGCAGCCCGATCGAGAGCACGAGCTCGAAGGTGAAGAACAGCGAGGTCACGCCCCACCCGACGATGATCCAGGTGATCAGCGGGACGAAGACCCGTCGCTCCGAGAAGCGCAGGTAGGCCTCGCGCGTGCGCTGGGCCGTGCGCGCGGGCCAGCGCGGTGCGCGCGCGGGAAGGACGTCGAGGCGCTCCAGCAGCAGCCGCACCGGCTCCACGAGCGGATCGGCCTGGTCGGCCTGGTCCAGCAGCGCCAGCGCGCGGCGCTTCTCGCGCTCGTCGAGGTCGTGGCGGGCGGCCTCCGCGGCGAGGTCCAGCGCGTTGGAGATGAGCTCGATCTGGGTCAGCCCGCGGCGGCGCTCCAGCGCGCGGATGATCAGGTAGAAGATCACGAAGACCAGGTAGATCAGCGCCGCGGCGGGCTTGAAGAAGTAGTTGTTGTCGGAGGTGATGAACTTGCCGAGCTCGTCGATGAAGAAGCCGAACCCGACGCCTCCGACGATCGCGGCGGGTTGGCGGATCGCCCGGTTGAGGAACATCAGCAGCAGCGAGATCGCCACCACCATGAAGAACCCGCCGTAGAGCAGGTGGGCGATGTGGAGCCCGCCGCCGCCGAGCTGCGGGTAGTTCGTGGCCCACAGCTGCGTGCGGATGACGAGCACCGTCGCCGCGGCGACGACGAACATCGTCTCCAGCAGCGGGATGAAGTCCGCGTCGCGGGCGGGGTTGCGCAGGAGCCGGATCTTCACGGGCGGGACCTTATGGGAAAAAGTCGTTGGCACTCTTGAGTCGAGAGTGCCAGCACGCTAATCTCCGGGCAGCGATTGGCACTCTCCATGGTCGAGTGCCAACAGTCCCACGGAGGTAACACGATGAGCTTGAATCTCAAGCCGCTGGGCGACCGTCTGATCGTTCAGGCGATCGACGAGGAGCAGACCACCGCGAGTGGTCTCGTTCTGCCCGACACCGCCAAGGAGAAGCCCCAGAAGGGCAAGGTCCTGGCCGTCGGCGACGGGAAGTTTGACGAGGACGGCGAGAAGCGCATTCCTCTCGAGGTCAGCGTCGGTGACGAGGTGCTGTACAGCAAGTACGGCGGCACCGAGATCAAGGTCGACGGCGAGGACCTGCTGGTCCTTCGCGAGTCCGACGTCCTCGCCAAGGTCGAGTCCTAGGAGATCTGACACATGGCTCACAAGGAACTGAAGTACAACACCGACGCGCGCAACGCCCTGCAGGCGGGTGTCGACGCCGTCGCCAACGCCGTCAAGGTGACGCTCGGCCCCAAGGGCCGCTACGTCGTCCTCGACAAGAAGTTCGGCGCCCCCACGATCACCAACGATGGTGTGACCATCGCTCGTGAGATCGAGGTTCAGGACGTCTTCCAGAACCAGGGCGCCCAGCTCGTCCGCGAGGTCGCCACGGCGACCAACGACGTCGCCGGCGACGGCACGACGACCGCGACCGTGCTCGCCCAGGCCATCGTCCGCGAGGGTCTGAAGAACGTCGCTGCTGGTGCCAACCCGCTCGCGCTCAAGAAGGGCATCGAGCGCGCGGTCGACCAGATCGTCGAGAACATCAAGGCGCAGTCGACCGAGGTCAGCGGCAAGGATCAGATCGCTCGCGTCGCCACCATCTCGGCCGGTGACGAGGAGATCGGCGACGTCATCGCCGACGCCATCGAGAAGGTCGGCAAGGACGGCGTCGTGAACGTCGAGGAGGGGCAGACGTTCGGCCTCGAGCTCGAGTTCACCGAGGGGATGCAGTTCGACAAGGGCTACATCTCGCCCTACATGGTCACCGACCAGGAGCGCATGGAGGCGACGCTCGAGGATCCGTACATCCTCATCGCCAACTCCAAGATCAGCTCCGTCCGTGATCTGCTCCCGATCCTCGAGCAGGTCATCCAGTCGGGTCGCCCGCTGCTGATCATCGCCGAGGACGTCGAGGGCGAGGCCCTCGCGACGCTCGTCGTGAACAAGCTCCGCGGCACCTTCACCGGCGTCGCCGTGAAGGCCCCGGGCTTCGGCGATCGCCGCAAGCGCATGCTCGAGGACATCGCGATCCTCACCGGCGGCGAGGTCATCACCGAGGAGATGGGCCTCAAGCTCGAGAACACCCAGATCTCGCAGCTCGGGCGCGCCCGCCGTGTCGTCGTGGCGAAGGACAACACCACGATCGTCGACGGCGCCGGTGACTCGGAGGCCATCAAGGGCCGCATCAACCAGATCAAGGCCGAGGTCGAGAACACCGACTCCGACTTCGATCGCGAGAAGCTCCAGGAGCGCCTCGCGAAGCTCTCGGGCGGTGTCGCCGTCGTGAAGGTCGGCGCGGCCACCGAGACCGAGATGAAGGAGAAGAAGCACCGCGTCGAGGACGCCCTGCAGGCGACCCGCGCAGCGCTCGAGGAGGGCATCGTCGCCGGCGGCGGCGTCGCGCTGCTCGAGGCGACGGAGGCCATCAACCTCGACGTCATCGCGATCGACGACGAGAAGACCGGCGCGCGCATCGTCCTGCGCGCTCTCGAGGAGCCGCTGCGCCAGATCGCGCAGAACGCCGGCTTCGAGGGCTCGGTCGTCGTCAACGAGGTGCGCCGCGCCGAGGCCGGCTTCGGCCTCAACGCCGCGACCTGCGAGTACGT
>JAOPZL010000215.1 GCA_025964175.1 Solirubrobacterales bacterium | reverse complement strand
TGACGCTGGCGATCGGCGCCGCCGTCGGGCTGCTCAGCTCCGCGATCCCGTACTCCCTGGAGACCGAGGCGCTGCGCCGCATCCCGCGCCACGTGTTCAGCGTGCTGATGAGCCTCGAACCGGCGGTCGCGGCCCTCGCGGGCTTCCTGGTCCTCGGCCAGGACCTCGTCCCGCGCGAGATCGTGGCGATCGGGCTCGTGGTGGCCGCCAGCGCCGGCGCCTCGCGCAACGCGGTCGCGCAGGCGTGAGCCGCCACGGCCCCTCCCAGCGGCCCTGCGCGACGTACGCGCGTAGGGCCTAACGTTCACCCACCCGCGTGTTCCCGCTCAACGTCCCCAACGTCCTCACGCTGCTGCGGATCCTGCTCGTGCCGGTGATCGTCGTCGCGCTGCTGGGTGAGACGCCCAACGGCGACCTGCTCGCCGCGATCGTCTTCGCGTTCGCCTCGATCACCGACTGGGTCGACGGCTACATCGCGCGTTCGCGGGGTGCGATCACCACGTTCGGCAAGCTGATGGATCCCATCGCCGACAAGCTGCTCGTCGTCGCGGCGCTCGTCTCCCTCGTCTCGCTGGACCGCCTCCAGGCGTGGGTCGCGATGGTCATCATCGCCCGCGAGCTGGCGGTGACGATGAGCCGGATGGCGGCGACCGGGCAGGGCGTCGTCATCTCCGCCAACCGGTGGGGCAAGGTCAAGACGGCGCTCCAGGTCCTGACGATCTTCCTGCTCATCGCGGTGAACGGCTCGCCGCTGTGGCTCGACGTGCTCGTCTACCTGACGGTCGCGGTGACCGTCATCTCGGGGGTCGAGTACTTCTTCGGCCTGCGCCGCTCGCTCGCCGCGAAGGACCGCACCTCGGCCGAGGCCTAGGCCGAAGGACGAATTTCGCGGCATCCGTATTCGTGAGTGCCGGCCCGAAAAATGGCCAAACGTTTGACGGAGGAATGGATCTTCCTGTGCTATCACTCCAGGAGGGGGAGAAGGGTTTTCATTGCCCGCACCGACGACGACCGGATGCACGTGTTGCTCAGGGGGGAAGCCGTTTTGACGACCAAGGCTGGAGTACTGCTGGCAGACGAGGCGCCCATTCACGAACTGGATGAGCTGCGCCCGCTGATCGCGGCCGGTCATGATCGTGGCTTCGTCACGATCGAGGAGATCACGACCTGCCTGGAGGAGGTCGAGGTCACCAAGGAGCAGGTGTCAGAGCTCCACGGCCACCTCGTCGAGCAGGGAATCGACATCGTCGGACCCGACGGCAAGCCCGTCGCTGGTCCATCCGAGCCCAAGCGCAACAAGGACGAGGACTCTGGGGACGCCGCGCCCAAGAAGCCCGAGATCGACCTCACGGTCGAGCCCTCGCTGGACTCGCTGCGCCTCTACCTGCGCTCGATCGGCCGCGTGCCGCTCCTGACCGCCCAGGAGGAGGTGTCGCTCGCCAAGCGCATCGAACGCGGCGACATGGCGGCCAAACAGCAGATGGTCGAGGCCAACCTGCGCCTCGTCGTCTCGATCGCCAAGGGCTACCTGGGGCGCGGGCTGACGTTTCTGGACCTGATCCAGGAAGGCTCCCTGGGCCTCATCCGCGCGGTGGAGAAGTTCGACTACCGCCGCGGCTACAAGTTCTCGACGTACGCGACGTGGTGGATCCGCCAGGCCGTCACCCGCGCGATCGCCGACAAGGGCCGCACGATCCGCATCCCGGTCCACATGGTCGAGAAGCTCAACAAGGTCGTGCACGTCGAGCGTCAGCTCGTTCAGTCGCTGGGCCGCGAGCCCACGCCGGAGGAGATCGCCAAGGAGCTCGACTGCTCCCAGCGCGAGGTGCGCGACATCCTGCGCATGTCGCAGCAGCCGATCTCGCTGGAGAAGCCGATCGGCGAGGAGGACGAGTCCGAGCTCGGCGACTTCGTCGAGGACCAGACCGCCGAGTCGCCGTTCGAGCTGGCATCGGAGAACCTGCGCCGCGAGAACGTGCGCAAGGCGCTGGCCGCCCTGCCGCAGCGCGAGCGCGAGGTCATCGAGATGCGCTTCGGCCTGACGGGCGAGCGCCCGCGCACGCTGGAGGAGGTCGGACGCGCCTTCAACGTGACCCGTGAGCGCATCCGCCAGATCGAGAACCACACGCTGAAGAAGCTCGAGTCCCTCCCCGAGGCGCAGCGTCTGCGCGACGCAGGCTAAGCTGCGGGCCAGCGGTCGCGTTCGTAGCCCGCTGGCTACAATGCGTGAAGCTGCCGAGGCGGGATTCCCGAGCGGTCAAAGGGGACGGACTGTAAATCCGTTGGCTCAGCCTTCGAAGGTTCGAATCCTTCTCCCGCCACCTCATGAAAGCCCTGCAAATGCAGGGCTTTCTGCGTTTCCCAGGGCCTCATTCGGACGACGGCTGAAACCGTGCGTGCGTTCTACGGGTCGAGATCCCCTCCGTTGACAGCCTGCGGACTCTGGTGGCTCGCCTCCTCCTCGACCGTGCTGCTTTGCGAGAAGGGCGATCACGTGACGCCCGTTTCGTAGGTAGGCCACGCTTGGATCCGTCAGATCCTCAGGAGGTCGCAGGCTTGTCGCGCGTCGATGGCGGGTGGGGCGAGCGCCGGCTCGTGGTGCAGGAGGTCGTGGTCGCTGGTGACGATGGAGTCGGCGGCACCCGCTCGGGCGGTGGCGATGAGGAAGTCGTCGGTCGGGTCGCGAAGGACGGCGACGACGGTTGTTGGTTCGGGCACGACGACGGCGAGGAGTTCGAGCGCGGTCGTGATCTCGTCGGCCTCTCGGGGATCGACGCGGCTGCGAAAGTAGGGCTTGTCCAGCCCGGCGCGCAGCTCGCGCAGGATCGTCTCGCAGGTCAGCAGCTCGCCGGCGCCTTCGCGGAGCCCGACGAGCAGTCGGGCGGGCGG
>JAOPZL010000211.1 GCA_025964175.1 Solirubrobacterales bacterium | reverse complement strand
CGCCGCGCGAACGCGTCGATGCGGTCTCGTCGGCGGTGTCGGCGTCACGCGCGCCGGCTCCGCCACGCGAGCGGCGCGAGCGGGAGCGGCGGGCGGGGCGCTCGTCGCCGGCGTCCTCGTCGGTGGTGCCCTCTTCCTCGGCGATGGCCGCCGCGGCGACCTCGACCTCGGTCTCGGCTACGGGCGCCTCGGCGACCGGCTCCGCGGCCTCGGGCGCGTCGTCGTCGGTCTTGCGGCGACGGGTACGGGTGCGGCGCTTGGGCGCCTCCTCGGCGACTGCATCGGGAGCGTCAGCGACGGATGCAGCACCGCCCTGGCGCTCGACGATGGCGTCGACGAGCGCGGCCTTGCGCAGGCGGCGGAAACCGTCGATGCCCAGCTCGCGGGCGATCACGTGGAGGTCGGCGAGCGGGCTCTCTTCGAGCGCGGTGCGGTCGAGCACGGCCATGGTTCAAGCTCCTTCTGTGGGGTGTCGGTAGGCGTCCGCTCGCGTTGGACAGCGAGCGGCGACTGACGGGAACGCTACCGAACCCGGAGCGTTCGGCGCGCCACGGTCGTGTTCCCGGCGCGATCGGCGGCGCGCACGGTGATCGTGTAGAGCCCCTTGCGGCCGTACACGTGGCGGGCCGTGCGGGCCTGCACGCTCGTACCGTCGCCGAAGGAGATCGTCGGGATCGCCGAGCCCGAACGCGTGTCGATGACGCGCGCGACGACGGTCGTCGTGCCACCGTGGGTCCGGGAGCCGGCGACGGTGATCGACACGTTGGGCGGGTCGTCGTCGACGCGCAGGAACCGGGTCGGGGTGGCCGAGGTCTGCCCGCGCTGGTCGGTGGCGATGATCCGGTACAGGTGGGTGCCCGCGTCCAGGACGAGGCCGGCGGTCGGATAGGAGGTCTTCGTCGTCGTGCCGACCGGCCTGCCGTCGATCTCCACCGTGTAGGTCAGCGTCCCCCAGGTGTGCGTCGGCTCGCGCCACGTCAGGCGCGCGGGCAGCGTCGAGTACCACTGCGACGACGAGCGCGGGGAGAAGCCGCCGGGCTCCTTGACGAGCATCGCCGCGACCAGCCGCCGGGCGTCACCGGTCCCCTGGATCGCGACGACCGCCGCGTCGAGATAGCGATCCCCCGCCGCGGCGACGCCGGCCGAGAAGTCGACCGGGCCGAGGTCGGGGTTGGAGATCATCGCCTCGGGCTGGAACTCGGTGCCGTTGATCCTGCGCATCCGCAGCTGGTTGTCCGACGACGGCCAGGCGACGAGGCCCGTCTTGTCCTCGGTGTACGCCGCGGTCGGGGGCGACGGCTGGGCCACGGGCGCGGAGTCCAGGCGGATGGTGTTGGGGTTGAACGCCTCCTGCTCGTGCAGGCCGCTGGGCGCGACCGAGTCGCCGATCAGCGTTCCGTCGGCCAGCGGGATCGCGGCGAAGCCGTTGCCACCGCCCGACAGCTTCAACGCGGGGAGGCCGACGTCCTGACCGGGCCAGGTCTGCCCGTCGATCGTCGAGGGCGCCTGGAAGATGGAGCCGCGCATCTGCCGCGCGACGCCGCGCAGGCGCACGGCGCCGGCGTCCGTGAACGCCTGGCGGAAGGCGACCCAGCCGAACGAGGAGTCCGACTGGATCGTCGCCACGGGGCCGTCGGCGTCGCCGCCCGGGCGGCCCTCGAGCGCGTCGAGGTTGAGGTCCTGCGGGACGGGCGACGGATCGAGCCCGAACACGCGGCGCGCGACGACGTGGGTGCGTCCGTCGCCGAACAGCTCGCCCCACGTGAACAGCGCAAGCCCCTCGGCGGACACGGCGACCGACGGGCGCAGGTTGGCCTGCGTCCCGGCCGAGTGGGCGGGATCGAGGTCGAGCGGCCCGTTGACCGCGGCGAACTGGGTCCGGCCACGGCCCAGGCGCGCCGCGGCGATGTCACCGGCCGAGCTCCACGCCAGGTAGGCGTTGTCGTTGTAGCCCATGTCGATCGCGGGGAAGCGAGCCGGGCCGCCGACCGCCTGCGGCGCGGTCCACACGCCGGCCGAGGACGGCTTGACCGAGGTGTAGAGGGTCGTGTCGGTGATCCAGGCGACGACGAGCAGGCCGTCGGTCCCGGCCGCGATGACCGGCTCCGACGCCGCGGATCCGAACGCGCCGTCGATCCGCTCCGGCCGCTGCCACGTGCCGTCGACCACGCGCGAGACGAACACGTGGGGCACGCCGCCCTCGTTGCGCAGGTACGTCACGCCACCGGTGCCGTCCTTCGCGGCGACGTCCACTCCGCCGACCGAGAGGATGTCGGCGCTGGGGCCGTCGATCACCTCTCCCGGGAAGGTCCCCGCCTGCGCGGACGCGACGGGGATGAGTGCGACGACCGCGACGAATGCGGCAAGGCAACGGCGATGCGACAAGGGTCTGAGCCTCTCCAACGACGAACGGAACTGGTCGGGCCTGGCAACCCGTGGGAGAACGGAAAGTTACGCAATGGACCCGACGACGCCGTCCGCGGGCGCCTCGCGGCGCGCCACCTCGGCCCGGACCGCGGGGGCGACCTCCGTGCCGAACAGCTCGATCGAGCGCATGACCGCGGCGTGGTCGACGGTGCCGACGGAGAAGTGGTTGAGGTAGCGCTGGTTGCCGAAGAGCTCGTGCATGCGCAGGATCTTCTCGGTCACCTCGCCGGGTGAGCCGAGGGTCAGCGCGCCGGTCGGGGAGCGCATCGCGTCGAACTGCTCCCGCGACATCGGAGGCCAGCCGCGCTCGCGCCCGAGCCGGCTCATCGCCTGCGCGTAGGACGGGAAGAAGGCGTCGACCGCGGCCTGGTTGGTGTCGGCGACGAAGCCGTGCGTGTTGATCGCCACGGCCGGGGGATCGATCCCCATCCGCCCCGCCGCCTCACGGTGCAGCTCGACGAGCCCGACGAAGCGGTCGGGCGTTCCCCCGATGATCGCGACGGTGATCGGCAGACCGAGCACGCCGGCGCGGATGACCGACTGCGGATTGCCGCCGACGCCGATCCACACGGGCAGCGGATCCTGCAGCGGGCGCGGATAGACCCCGGCGTCGACGAGCGGCGCGCGATGCTCGCCGCTCCAGGTGACGTAGGTCGACTCGCGCAGCTTCAGCAGCAGCTCGAGCTTCTCGGAGAAGAGCTCGTCGTAGTGCTCGAGGTCGTAGCCGAAGAGCGGGAACGACTCGGTGAACGAGCCGCGCCCGGCGATGATCTCGGCCCGCCCGCCGGAGAGCAGGTCGAGCGTCGCGAAGTCCTGGAAGACGCGCACGGGATCGTCGGAGCTGAGCACGGTGACCGCGCTGGAGAGCCGGATGCGCGAGGTGTTGCGCGCGGCGGCCGCAAGGACCACGGCCGGCGAGGAGGCGGCGAAGTCGGGGCGATGGTGCTCGCCCAGGCCGTAGACGTCGAGCCCGACCTGGTCGGCGAGCTCGATCTCCTCGATCAGGTCACGGAGACGCTGCTGCGGGGTGACCGCCGGGTCCGTGACTTCGGCGAAGCTGACGATTCCAAGTTCCACGCCGACAGCGTAGCAAGTAATTGCACGTGCAACGACCTAACGCGTCGAGGAGTGCTCCCACTCGGCTCGCTGGCGGTCGAACGCCTGCCAGTCCAGCGGCCCGTTCGGCCCGCCGGGCTCGCCGCCGCCGCCGTCATCGTCGTCGGCGTCGCCCTCGTCTCCCCCGCCCCCGCCGTTCCCGCGGGCGGCCCAGACGGAGAACGCGACCGCGAGCACCGAGACCGCGGCGAGCACCGCGCCGACCCGCGTGTTGCCTCCGTCGATGATCATCGCGGCGATCGGAAAGCCGATCACGCCGAGGAAGCACGCGATGAGGGACAGAACCGGGCGCAGCACTCGTTCGACCGTACTCCCCCCGCGCGGCGGCGTCCAGATCAGCGGCGCGCCACCACCAGCACGCAGGTCAGCGCGGCCGCGCAGGAGACGAACATCGCCACCGCCATGGGCACCGCGGTGTCCTCCCCGGCCAATCCGACCAGCGGCGCCACGAGCGCGCCGAGCCCGAACTGCACCGACCCGATGAGCGCCGATCCGGTCCCCGCCGCCTCCCGGACCGCGTCCAGCGCGAGCGCCGTCGCGTTGGCCATCAGGAACCCGAAGCACGAGACCGACAGGAACAGCAGCACGAGGATCGGCGCGGCCGCGGTCACCCCCGCCGCGACGACCGCGAGCAGCATCCCGGTGAAGGCGACCTGGGCGCTCAGGCCCGACGCCAGGAGCGCGCGGGGCGAGCGGCGGCGCAGCAGTCGCGTGTTGAGCGCGTTGACCAGGACGAGGCCGCTCGAGTTGACGGCGAAGTCCAGCGCGTACCACCCGCTGCTCAGGCCCAGCACCCGCTGGATCACGAACGGCGACGCCGCGATGTAGGCGAAGAGCGTGCAGAAGCCGAGGCAGAAGCCTCCGCCGTAGGCGAGGAACCGCGGCTCCGACAGCACCCCGCGTGCGAGGCCGAGCATCGCGCGCAGCCCGCCGCCATGACGACGCTCCGGGGGCAGGCTCTCGTGCACCATCAGGACGACGCCGACGAACATCGCACCCGACAGCACGGCCAGTGCCCAGAAGACGCCCCGCCAGCCGGCCACCGCGATGACCCCGCCGCCGATCAGCGGCGCGAGCACCGGCCCCACGCCGCCGATGACCATCAGCACGCCGAACGCCCGCGCGGCCGCCACCCCGCGGGCGCGGTCGGAGATGACCGCGCGGCCGAGCACGATCCCCGCCGCCCCGCTGAAGCCCTGGACCAGCCGCAGGCCGGACAGCACGCCGATCGACGGCGCGACCGCGCACAGCGCGCTGGAGATCGCGCACGCCGCGGAGCCGATGAGCAGCGGTCGCCGCCGCCCGAAGCGATCCGACAGCGAGCCGATGACCAGCTGCCCGAGGGCCAGGCCGACCATGAACGTCGTCAGCGTCAGCTGGATCGACGACGCGCTGACGCCGAGGTCCTCGCTCATGCGCGGGAACCCCGGCAGGTAGGCGTCCGTCGCCAGCGGCGCGATCGTCGTGAGCAGGGCCAGGACCACGATCACCGCCGTGGTCGGGCCTCCGAGGCTCGCCGCACCGGCGATGGCGCGGCGAGTGTCGGTCACGACAGAGGTCCTAGAGCTCGGTGAGCTCCGTCGTGATCTCCTGCACCGACGCCTTCGCGTCCCCGAACAGCATCGCGGTGTTGTCCGCGTAGAACAGCGGGTTGTCGATGCCGGCGAACCCGGAGCTCATCGAGCGCTTCAGCACGATGACGGAGTTGGAGCGGTCGACCTCGAGGATCGGCATGCCGTAGATCGGCGAGCTGGGATCGTCGTTCGCGGCCGGGTTGGTGACGTCGTTGGCGCCGATGATCAGCGACACGTCCGTGCGCGAGAAGAGCGGGTTGGCCTGCTCCATCTCCTTGAGCTGGTCGTAGGGCACGTCGGCCTCGGCCAGCAGCACGTTCATGTGGCCCGGCATGCGCCCCGCCACCGGATGGATGGCGAAGTTGACCTCCACCCCGCGCTTCTCCAGCTCGCGGGTCAGCTCGCGCACCGCGTGCTGGGCCTGGGCGACGGCCATGCCGTAGCCCGGCACGATCATCACCGAGTTGGCGTACGCCATCTGCACCGCGGCGTCCGACGCCGACGTCGAGCGGGCGGTGCGCACGACGCCGTCCGAGCTCGCTGCCGGCAGCACGCCGCCGCCGCCGAACCCGCCCGCGACGATCGAGAGGATCGAGCGGTTCATGGCCGTGGCCATGAGGTTCGTCAGGATCGTGCCCGACGCGCCGACGATCATGCCGGCGACGATCAGCGCGGTGTTGTCCAGCGAGATGCCGGCCGCCGCGGCCGACAGGCCGGTGAACGCGTTCAGCAGCGAGATGACGACCGGCATGTCCGCGCCGCCGATCGGCAGGACGAGGAAGTTGCCCAGGAGCGCGGCCGCGACGAGGATCAGGATGAAGACCCACTCGTTGGTCTGGCCGGCGACGATCGCGACGCTGCAGCCGACCGCGATGGCCAGCAGCGCGATGTTGATGACCTGCTGGCCGGGCAGCTTCACCGGCGAGCCCGAGATCAGCTCCTGCAGCTTGGCGAACGCGATGTTCGAGCCCCAGAAGGAGACCGAGCCGACGATCGCCGAGAACAGCGAGAAGATCGCGATGTACGTCGGGGTGAAGTCGAAGCCGCCGGAGCTGCGGAACTCGGCCCAGGCGATGAGCGCGATGGCGCCGCCGCCGACGCCGTTGAACAGCGCGACCATCTGCGGCATCGCGGTCATCTTCACCGAGCGCGCGGCCGGGACGCCGATCGCGGTGCCGATGACGATGCCCAGGACGATCAGGCCCCAGTTGCCCATCCCCTTGGTCAGGAGCGTGGCGACGATGGCGATGGCCATGCCCAGCGCCGCGATGCGGTTGCCGCGCACGGCGGTGCGCGGACCGGTCAGGCCGCCCAGCCCGATGACGAACAGGGCGAAGGCCACGATGTAGCAGACCCGGATGAAGTTCGGGTCCTGCAGGAACGACGCGAAGAGCATCAGTTCTCGCCCTTCGCCTCGACCGCGGCCGCGGCCTTCTTCGGGTCCTTGGCCTTGAACATCTCGAGCATGCGATCGGTGACCAGGAAGCCGCCGACGACGTTGATCGTCCCGAAGACGATGGCGATCACGAGGATCACCTTGTTCAGGAAGCTGTCGCCGTCGAGGCCGAGGACGAGCAGGCCGCCGACGATGACGATGCCGTGGATCGCGTTGGTGCCCGACATCAGCGGCGTGTGCAGCGTGTTGGGGACCTTGGAGATCACGAAGTAGCCGACGAAGCCGGCCAGAACGAGGATCGCCAGGTTGGTGACAAGCATCAGGCAGCCGCCTCCAGGGCCTTCTTCACACCGGGATGGACGACCTCGCCGCCGCGCGCCACGACGGCGCCGGCGACGATCTCGTCCTCGAAGTCGAGGTTCAGCTGCCCCTCGTCATCGATGACGAGGTCCAGGAACGAGAGCAGGTTGCGGGCGTAGAGCATCGACGCGTGCTGCGGCATCGTGGCCGGCAGGTTCAGCGGCGAGCT
The DNA here is from genome assembly GCA_025964175.1 of Solirubrobacterales bacterium. Taxonomy (GTDB): domain Bacteria; phylum Actinomycetota; class Thermoleophilia; order Solirubrobacterales; family Solirubrobacteraceae; genus Capillimicrobium. The sequence continues at coordinate 7,513 of JAOPZL010000211.1, read as the reverse complement.
GATCGTCACCTCGTGCCTGACCACGGTCTGGCCGGGCTCGGTCAGCTCGCAGTTGCCGCCGGTCTCACCGGCGAGGTCGACGATGACGCTGCCCGGCGCCATGCCCTCCACCGCCTCGGCGGTGATCAGCTTCGGAGCCGGGCGTCCGGGGACGAGCGCCGTCGAGATGACGACGTCGAAGCCCTTGATCGCGTCGGTCAGCGCCTGCTGCTGCTGGGCGCGCTCCTCGGCCGTCAGCTCGCGGGCGTAGCCGCCCTCGCCCGCGGCGGAGATGCCGAGGTCGAGGAACTGCGCGCCCAGCGACTGGACCTGCTCGGCGACCTCGGGCCGCACGTCGTAGCCCGTCGTGCGCGCGCCGAGCCGCTTCGCCGTGGCCAGCGCCTGCAGGCCGGCGACGCCGGCGCCGAGGACGAGGACCTTGGCCGGCGGGATGGTGCCCGCGGCGGTCATGAGCATCGGGAAGAAGCGCGGGAGCTCCTCGGCGGCGAGGATCACGGACTTGATGCCCGCGACGTTGGACTGCGACGACAGCGCGTCCATCGACTGCGCGCGGCTGATGCGCGGGATCGCCTCGACGGCGAACGCGGTCACGCCGGCGTCGGCCAGCGCCTTGGCGTTCTGGGGCGCGCCGAGCGGGTTGAGGAACCCGATGACGACGGAGCCGTCGCCGAGCTCGGCGATCTCGTCCGCGTTCGGCGCGGCGACCTTCAGGACGACGTCGGACCCCCATACGTCACCGGTCATCGTGGCGCCGGCCTCTTCGAATGCCTCGTCCGGAATCAGCGCACGAGCCCCTGCTGACGGGGCGACGCGGACCTCCAGACCCTTGGCGACGAGTCGCTTGACCACCTCGGGGACGAGCGCCACGCGCGTCTCCCCCTCGGCCGTCTCCTGTGGAACACCCAGAATCATGAGGTCGGGAAAGCTACCTCATCCACTATGGCAACCGGGATTCAGGGTTTCGTGGGCAGAGCGATCCCGCGATCCTTGGAGATCGCCAGCGCGTAGCGGCGGCTGAGCGCACCCTCCTCGAGCGCGCGCACCGCCGACTGCACGCCGGCGACGTCGGTGCCGGTGACGAACCAGGTCGGCGGCTCGTCGGCGTATCGGGTGGCGGCGATCAGGCCGGTGCCCGCGCCCAGCGTGCGGGTCACATGGCCGTCGGCGTCGAGCAGCGAGAGCTGGGTCCCGTCGGCCGAGAACCGCGCGTAGACGCCGGACCGGCCGGGGCCCTCGTCGAGGAGGCGGGCGGCGCGGTCGTCGCGCACGTAGTCCCACGGACCGACCTCGACGCGCATGTTCGTCCGGCCACCGTCGGCGCCGACGAGCGACTGGCCGGCGATCACACCGACCTTGCCCAGCGCCTCGGCGACCGCGTCGCACGGCGCCTTGTCGATGTTGCGCGCGCACTCGACGCGCAGCGGCCAGCGCTTGGCCTCGCCGCTGCCGTGGAGGTAGGGCTCGGGGTAGGAGCCGACGACGGCGAGGATCTTCGGGGCCGCGGTGGCGTTGCGCAGATCCCACCAGATCCGGTCGCCGCCCTTGACCTTCACCTTCGCCGGATCGTCCTTCAGGGCGACGCCGTTGACGAAGAGCGTCCACGTCTGCGGGCTCTTGGCGGCCCGGCCGCCGATCGAGGTGACGGTCGAGCCGTCGGCGACCACCTTGGTGGTCGACTGCAGCAGGCCGAGGACGGTGTCGCCGGCCTCGGTCGGCGCGGGCCCCTGCTGATCGATCTTCGTGGTGCCGAAGTCGCGGGTGACGAGCTGGGTGACGTCGTCGTCGCCGCTCTTGCTGCCGCCCAGCCCGCAGGCCCCGACGGTCACGGCGCAGAGGACGAGGGCGATGGCGAGGCGAAGGCGGGGCATCCGCTGGTCGAGGCTAGTCGGATGCCGGCGCCGCCCCGCGCGGTACCGTTGATCGCGCGCGATGACCGTCAACCTGACCCGTATCTACACGAAGCTGGGCGACGCCGGCGAGACGCACCTCGGCGATATGAGCCGGGTGCCCAAGACCCACCCGCGGATCGAGGCCTACGGCGACATCGACGAGCTCAACGCCCAGCTCGGCGTGACGCTCGCCACCGCGGACGGCTCGCTGCCCGAGGCCTACGCCGGCTGGCTGCGCCACATCCAGAACGACCTCTTCGACTGCGGCGCCGACCTCTGCGTCCCCGACGGCGGCGAGTCGACCCGCGACCGCCTGCGCGTGCTGCCCGAGCAGACCACATGGCTGGAGGAGCGCTGCGACGACGTCAACGCGACGCTCGAGCCGTTGCGCTCGTTCGTCCTGCCCGGCGGCACGATCGCCGCCGCCCACCTCCATGTCTGCCGCACCGTCTGCCGGCGCGCCGAGCGCCGCGCCCTGCTCGTGGAGGACGCCAACCCCGAGGTCGTGCGCTACCTCAACCGCCTCTCCGACCTGCTCTTCATCCTCAGCCGCGGCGCGAACGCGGGCGGCCGGGAGCCCCTCTGGGAGCCGGGGCGCTTCCGGTAGCGTCGGCGACCATGGCCGACCTCCCCCAGACCCACCACACGAACACCGGTCAGCCGGTCACGGTCGACCGCGCCGACGACGGCACGGTCACGTTCGTCGCGGGCGGGAGGCAGGTCGCCACCCTGAGCCCGGCCGGTGGCGGCATCTGGGAGCTGACCCTGCCCGACGGCGAGGTCGAGGAGCTCCACGCCGCCCAGGACGACCCGCCGATCTCGCTGGTGATCGTGCAGCTCGACGTGGACGAGGACGAGGACGACGACACCTCCGGACTGGAGGACTGAGCTGATGATCCTGTCGTTCCTGCTGCGCGCCACCGCCTTCGTGGCCTTCGTCGTCCTCGGCATCGTGTGGATGTCCGGTCACGACGCGGTCGTCGAGGTGCTCTGGATCGCCTCGTTCGTCGTCGCCGCGGTCACCACCTTCTGGTACTCGCTGACCGGCGAGGCGCGCGCGGGGCTGTCGCAGATCGGGGACATGGTCCCCTGGCCGTCGCGCAACTTCCGCGACTACCTCTGAGTCGGGGCGGGCGCCGGCGACGGAGCCGGCCCGAGCGCCGGGGAGCCGTCGCTCTGGACGCCGTTGGCGGCCAGCCAGTCCTCCAGCGGCGCCGGGCGGCCGATCGTGTAGCCCTGCGCCATGTCGACGCCCAGGCCGCGCAGCATGTCGATCGTCGCCTGATCGTCGACGAACTCGGCGATCGTGCGCTTGCCCAACCCGGTCGCGACGCGCACGAGGCTGGAGATGATCACGCGGTCCACCGAGCTCGTCGCGCACTGGCGCACGAACTCGCCGTCGATCTTCAGGAAGTCGAACGGCAGGTGCTTGAGGTAGTAGAAGGAGCCGAAGCCGGCGCCGAAGTCGTCCAGCGCGAAGCGGCAGCCGAGGGCATTGAGGCGGTCGGCGAACGCGCGTGCCCGCGTGATGTTCGACACCGCGGCGGTCTCGGTGACCTCGAAGATCAGCGCGCGCGGGTCGACGCCTGACGCGGCGATCTCCGACTCGATCGTCTCCAGCAGCTCGGGGGAGCCGATCGACGCGCCCGACAGGTTGACCTCGAGCGTGAGGTCGCGCCCGGCGTGCTCGGCCAGCGTGCGGATGGCGCGGCGGCAGACCCAGGCATCGATCTCGGCGACGAGGCCGAAGCGCTCGGCGATCGAGAGGAAGCTGCCGGGCGGCAGCAGGTCGCCGTCGTGGTCGACCATGCGCAGCAGCAGCTCGTGGTGGACGACGCGATCGGTTGCGAGGTCGAGGATCGGCTGCGCGACGAGCGTGAAGCGGTCCTCCTCCAGGGCGCCGCGGATGCGGTCCATCCAGGCCAGGCGCGCCTGCGTGCGCGAGGCGGCGCGCTCGCCCGGGAGGTAGATCGAGTAGCCGTCGCGCCCGGCCTCCTTGGCGTCGTACATCGCCAGGTCGGCGTCGACGAGGACCTGCTCGGCGGTCTCGCGGGTCGGGGTGAAGAGCGCCACGCCGACGCTGACCGTCGTCGTCCAGGCGCGCCCGCCCAGGATGCGGCGATCCTCGCGGACGGCGGCCACCAGCTTCTCGGCCACCAGCCGGGACTGCGCCTCATCGGCCTTGGGCAGCAGGACGGCGAACTCGTCGCCGCCGAGGCGGGCGACGCGATCGCTCTCGCGGACCGCGCCGCGCAGCACGTCGGCGACCGACATGATCAGCTCGTCGCCGGCGTGGTGGCCGAGCGTGTCGTTGACGCCCTTGAAGTGATCGAGGTCGAGCACGAGCAGCGCGCCCTCCGCGCCATAGCGGCGCACGTGCGCGAGATGCGACTCGACCGCGCGCTCGAAGGCACGGCGGTTCTCCAGGCCGGTGAGCGGATCGTGGTCGGCCATGTGCTGCAGCTGCTCCTCGAAGCGCCGCTGATCGGTGACGTCGATGATCTGGGCCAGGTACATGCGATCGGTACCGTCGCCGGCGCCGATCTCGGTCGCGTGAACGCCGACCCAGACCGATCGACCCGAGCCGTGCACCGCGCGCTTCTCGAAGCTGCTGCGCATCGTGTCGCCGGCCAGCAGCTCGGCGACGAGCGATCCCTCGCCGGAGACGTCGTCGGGGTGGGTGCAGTCGGAGAGCTCGCTGCCGACGAGCTCGTCCGGCGCGCGGCCGAGGATCTCGCACAGCGCCTGGTTGACCTCGATGTAGCGCCCGGCCCCGTCCAGCAGCGCCATGCCGACCGGCGCGTCCTCGAACGAGCGGCGGAAGCGCTCCTCGGCGGAGCGGCGGGCGCGCTCGGCCTCGGCGCGCGCGGTCACGTCGAGGGCGACGAGCATCGCGCCGTGGTGACCGGTGCCGTCGACGGGGAGCGGCAGCGCCTGCATCCACAGCGTCTTCCCGCTGCCCGGCTCCTCGAGGTCGAAGCTCACGTGATGCCCAGCGCGGGCGGCCTCGAGCGCGTGGATCATCTCCTGGTACTCCGCGGCGCCCCCGGCGAGCTCGTACGCGGTGACACCGACGAGCTCGGACCTCTTGTAGCCCTTCGCCGCCAGCAGCGCGCCCTCCGCGCGGACGATGCGCAGGTCGCTGTCGTAGTGCATGACGAACAGCTCGTCGAGGTGCTCCAGCACGGTTCGGTTGGCCACCTCGAGGGCGTCGCGCTCGTGCTGGCGCAGCGTCGCGAGCTCGCGCGCGGACGCCTCCGCGCGGACGGTCAGGCGGGTGAACACGGTCAGCAGGGCGGTGAGGAGGATGCCGATGATCACGGCCAGCCAGCCGAGGCCGATGCCGCCGCGACCGAACGGCTGCACGGTCAACGTCCACTTCTGACCGTCGACGTCGATCGTGCGCTGCACGGCCATCGATCCCGGATGGCCGATCGTGACGACCTGCATGCCGTTCGTGGTGACGCTCACCTCGGTGCCGGCGGGGACGGCGCGCTGCAGCGTCTCGCGCAGCTCGGCGAAGCGGAAGAGGCCGACCGCGTACCCGGCCAGCTTGCGCTCGCGCTCCGCGCCGTCGCCGGAGGGGGTCACGCCGCCCTTGTAGGCCGGCGCGTAGATGACGAAGCCGTGGTCGATGACGCCGGGCAGCGTGACCGGCGTGCTGGCCTGCGGGCGCCCGGTCCGCATCGCCCGGCGCATGACGACCCCCTGCTGGGCGTACGTGGAGATGTCGACGTCGAGACCCTCGCTGTTGATCGCGTCGGGGGCGATCAGGGTCAGAACGGGATAGGTGGGCGCGACCGGCGCCGTGACGAGCCGGATGCCGCGCACCGCGCGGATCGGGCCGCCCTCGGCCCGCTCGAACGCGGCGCGGTCGGTGTGGCGGACGAAGGTCGCCCAGCCGAGCGCCGACACGTGATCGCCCGACAGCAGCGGATGGGTGAACCGGGCGAACTCGCTGGACTGCACGTCCTCGCTGGCCGCGAACAGCGCACGCAGCGAGCCGACCCGGTACTCCAGGCCGTCGACGATCGAGTTGACCGCCTGAGCGGTCTGACGGGCGGCGTCGTCCTGTTCGCGCTGCTCGCGTCCGCGGTCGTGCGAGAAGCCCGCCCAGGCCCCGACTGCGGTCACGGTCGTGAGCACGGCGGCCACGAGATAGGGCAGGGGTCGACGCGTGGCCCAGGTCAGCACCCCCAGTCAATCGGCATTCTGGACCCCGCGCTTGAAGCGTTTGCGCACGACGCGATGGACCGGGCGCTGAAGAAGGTGGCACCGCCTCGACCGGCACTCCGGTTGAAACGTCGCGCGATCGATTCGGTGCCGTAGACCGGCCTACCCACCCTTGCCGTCACGACGCGCACTCGGCGATGCGCGATGCGCGATGCGGGCGATGCACCGCCGCGAGGCTCAGCATTCTGCGCGGCGAGGATCCGTGCGTCTGGCCCTCGTCGCGCGGGCGTGCGTCTCCCAGAACGACGAAAGCCCCGGATGACCGGGGCTTTCGGAAGTACCGCTACCGGGATTCGAACCCGGGTTTCCGCCGTGAGAGGGCGGCGTCCTAGTCCCCTGGACGATAGCGGCGCGTTTGGACGACGACCAGAGTAGCAACGCCGGAGAGCGGCGCTCGATCTCGGCCGCCATCGCCCGTGCAACAGGGGCCAAGATGACCATGAAGAGGGGATCCACGACGCTCGCCGAGAGCATCGCCGCGAACGCCGCGGCGATCCCAAGCGAGCCGCTCACGAGCAGCTGACGCCGCCCCACGCGGCGCAGGCGACCGTCACCCCGGTGAAGGTCGACACGCGCACCGCGCCCCCGCCGTTGGCCAGGATCGGGGCGGTGTCCACCGGCCAGTGCAGCAGCAGCGCCTCGTCGTCGGAGGGACTGCCGCCGACGACGACGCGCAGCCGCTGCCCGGGCGCCAGGACCGTACCGGCGGGGAACGCGAAGCCGCGCGGATAGGCCTCCAGCCGGTAGCCCTCGAGATCGACCGCGGCACCGCTGCGGTTGACGATCGTCGCGGACTCCTGCTTGGCGGCCGGATCCACGCTCAGGCCCAGCGCCCCGGCCAGCGGGTCCGCGCAGGACACGCGGCAGGGGAAGATCGAGAACGCGCGCACGTTGCCGCGCGGATCGAACAGGTAGCCGCCGTCGCCCATCGCGCCGTCCGCGTCGGCGGTGGCGTTCTCGAAGACGGGCCTGGCCTGGCCCCAGTGGAAGACGGACCCGCCCGACCGGCCCGCGCCGACGAAGAGCGTGACCGTGGCGTGCGGCGCGATCGTCGCGCCCGCCGGGAACGCGAAGGAGCGCAGCGCCGAGTCGCGCAGGGTCCAGCCGGCGATGGGGACGGGGGCGGCACCGTCGTTGCGGACCTTGACCCATTCCCCGTCGACGTTGGCGTCGTCGTTGCCGTCGGCGTCCCCGTTGACCCACATCCGCAGCTTCGCGCCGGCACTCGGTCCCGCCCCGCAGCGGTCGGGCGCGTAGATGCCGTGCTGCGCGACCGCCGCCCGCTGGGCCAGCACGCGGTAGGTGGCGTTCCAGGCGTCCTCGGCGACCGCCGGCCACCACAGCGCGTTGCCCGCCGCCAGCTGGGCGCTGCCGACATCGCGCCAGCGTCC
>JAOPZL010000197.1 GCA_025964175.1 Solirubrobacterales bacterium | reverse complement strand
GACGCGACGCCGAAAAGCCCGCCGCAGCCCGAGCCGTCCGGTGACGCCCCCGCGGGCGGCTCCGGCGCGGCCGAGCCGCCCGAAGCAGCGCCGCCCGCCCCGAGCTCCGGTGCGGACCTGACGCCCGACGAGGTCGTCATGCCCAAGCCGGCGCCCAGCCGTAGCTCATCCACCCGTTCCCGTCGCAAGGGGAGGCCCCGTTAGATGGCCATGCTCGCCTGGGTCATGATGGGCCTCGCCCTCTGGCACTTCACCGTCTTCGTGCCCGACCGCTTCTGGGGCGGGATCGTCGGAGCCTTCCTGTTCTCGATCATCGGCTCCGTGGTGTGGGGCGTCGCGATCAACGGCCTCACCGTGCCGGGACAGAACGACACGACGATCGTCAGCGCCCTGGAGGCCATTCCCGGCACCCTGATCGCGCTGGGGATCTGCTACTTCGTCGGCATGCGCAAGGGGATCGAGCCGGTCGCTCACTAACTAGTGGGCGGTTGCGCCGCCCGCCGCGCGATGGCGCGGCGGCGGCGGGGCGGGCCCGCGGGAGCTGTCCTGGAGCTGTCGGAGGCCGCGACGCGCGGCCGACGTCACTCCGTGCCCGGCGCGCAGAAGATCGGCGAGAAGTCGTACGGCGAGGTGCAGCCCGACGCCATCACGCGCGGCAGCGGCACCTTCTTCGCGAAGTCGTACTCGCGGAAGCGCCCGACGAGGCCGGTCTGACGGACCTCGATGCGGAAGCGGGTGTTCGACTTCAGCGCCATCGGGAGGCCGCCGAGCCGGCGCGAGGCGCCCTTCGCCGTGACGGTCTTGCGGTAGCGCCGCGCGCAGCCCGTGGTGCAGCGGACGACGATCGTGGAGCCCGACTGGACCCCGAGCACCGTCAGGCCGGTGATCTTGCGCGAACGCGGCTTGCGCGCCGTCCCGACGTAGGACGTCTCGAAGCGGGCCGAGAAGCGCGGGATGACCGCCGGGAGGTCGGCGACCGGCGCGGGCGCGGCCGGCAGCGGCTGGTCGGGCGGTGCGCTGGTCAGCCCGCCGCTGGAGCCGGCGGTCAGCGTGTAGGTCGCGCCGCCGACGCCCCCCTGCTGCAGGGAGATCGCGTAGCGCCAGCGCCGGGGCGCGTCGAAGGTGATGTGGGTGGCCGGCCCGGTCGTGTTGACGATCGCGGAGCCGACGAGCCCGCCGTCGCCGTTGTAGACGCGGGCGGTGACGTTGGAGCAGGACGGGCCCGGGTTCCCGGCGCTGCAGCTGGCGAGCGAGAGCGCGAGGTCCACGGTGCCGGCACCGGCGGTGTAGACGTAGTACCAGTCCGGGTTGGCCGCGTTCTCCAACTGCGCGGTGTAGCCGATGTCGGGCGCCAGCGGGCCGAACGCGGTCTGCTGCGTGTCGTTGGGCTCGAACGGCCCGTCGACCGCCGCGGCGGCCACGCCGCACGGCAGGGCCGTCAGCGCGAGCAGCGCGCTGGAGGCGAGGAGGAGGCGTCTGACGATCCGTGTCGGGCTCATGGCATCGCCGAGAACGAGCGCCCCCGGCCGGCGGCGAGTCTACTGATCGGCGGCGTGCGATCCGTCGTCCCCGCAACGTGGGTCAAACGGCGTTCAGCGGGGGCGAACCCATCCGGGCACGGGCCTAGGGTTCGCATCCGTGGTCCTTCCCCGCCGCATCGTCCTCGCTCCCTGCCCGTCGGCCGACGTGGCCCGGCTGGAGCGCGAGCTGGGGCTCAGCGCGGTGACGGCCCAGGTGCTCGTGCGCCGCGGCTTCGCCGACGTCGACGCGGCCCGCTCGTGGCTGGCCGCCGACGAGCGGCACGACCCGGCGCAGTTTGACTCGATGGCGACCGCGGTCGCGCTCGTGCGCGACCACATCGCCCGCGGCTCGCGGATCACCATCCACGGCGACTACGACGTCGACGGCGTCTGCGCGACCGCGATCCTGGTCCGGGCGCTGCGTGCGCTGGACGCCGACGTCAACTGGTACCTGCCGAGCCGGTCCGAGGACGGCTACGGGCTCCGTGCCCACACCGTCGAGCGGTTCGCCGCCCAGGGCACCGCGCTGCTGATCACCGCCGACTGCGCGATCACGGCGGTCGAGGAGGTCGCCCAGGCCCGCGCCGCCGGGATGGACGTGCTCGTCACCGACCACCACAGCGCCCGTGCCGACGGACAGCTGCCCGACGCCCCGATCGTCCACCCGGCGATCAGCGGCTACCCGTGCGCCGAGCTGTGCGCGGCCGCCGTCGCGCACAAGCTGGCCGAGGCCCTGGGCGCTGCGACCGCCGCCGACGACCTCGACCTCGTCGCGATGGCGACGGTCGCCGACGTCGTCCCGCTGCGCGGCGAGAACCGCCGCCTGGTCCGCGAGGGCCTGCAGGCGCTGCGCACGACGCGCAAGCCCGGCCTGCGCGCGCTGATGGCCGTCACGCGCTGCGACGCCTCGCGCCTGGACGCCTCCGCGATCGGCTTCCGCCTGGCCCCGCGCATCAACGCCGCCGGGCGCCTCTTCCGCGCCGACGCCGGCCTGGAGCTCGTGCTGACCGAGGATCCGGTGCGCGCGCAGCAGGTCGCCGAGGAGCTCGACCACGTCAACGCCGAGCGGCGCCTGGTCGAGCAGCGGATGCTCTTCGAGGCCGAGGCGCAGGTGCGCGAGCAGGGCGACGCGATCGCCTTCGTGGTCGCCGCCGAGGGCTGGCACCCCGGCGTGGCCGGCATCGTCGCCTCGCGGCTGGCCGATCGCCACCACCGCCCGGTCGTCGTGATCGCGCTGGACGGTGCGCGCGGGACCGGCTCGGGCCGCTCGATCGCGGCGTTCGACCTGCTCGGCGGCCTCAACGCGTGCGCCGAGCACCTCGCCCGCCACGGCGGACACCGCGCCGCCGCGGGCATGGAGATCGAGGCCGCGCACGTCGACGCGTTCCGCGCCGCCTTCGCCGCGCACGCCGCGTCGGTGCTCAGCGCCGAGGACCTCGTGCCCGTCCAGCGCGTCGACGCGATCGCGGCGGGCGGCGACATCGGCCACGAGCTGGCCGAGGAGCTGCAGCGCCTGGAGCCGTTCGGCCACGGCAACCCGGCGGTGCGGCTGATGCTCCCGGCCGCGCGGCTGGTCAACCCCAAGCCGATGGGGGAGGCCCGCAGCCACGTGCGCTTCACCGTCGAGTCGGGCGGGGTCCGCGCCCGAGCGGTCGCCTTCGGCTGCGAGGGACGCCTGCCCGTCGAGCCGGGAGCGCCGGCCGATCTCGTCGCCGCGCTCGAGCTGGACCACTTCGGCGGCTCGGTGGAGCCGCGGCTGGTGCTCAAGCACGCCCAGCCGTGCGCGCCCGAGCCGGTGACCGTGCTGGGCGAGCCCGATCCGTCGCCGCAGGCGTTCCTCGCCGCGGCGCTGGCGCAGCTGCACGCCGATCTGACGGCGCCGGCAGCAGCCGGCGGGACGGCCGCCGCGGGGACCGCCGGCGCGCCCGCTCT
>JAOPZL010000187.1 GCA_025964175.1 Solirubrobacterales bacterium | reverse complement strand
CGCGACCAGATCCAGATGACCGATGACGAGGTCCTCTCCTTCCTCGCGCAGGAGAAGACGGTCATCTGCGCGACCAACGGGCGTGACGGCTTTCCGCACCTGATGCCGCTCTGGTACGTCGTGCGCGACGGACAGCTCTGGGCCTGGACCTACGCGAAGTCCCAGAAAGTGCGCAACCTGCAGCGCGATCCGCGCGCCACGGTCCAGGTCGAGGCCGGCACCGAGTACCACCTCCTGCGCGGGGTGATGTTCGAGGCGCAGACCGTCGTGCACCACGACATCGAGACCGTCGCCGCGCTCGGCGTGGAGATCTTCACCCGCTACGGCGACGGGAACGAGCTGGACGAGGCGACGCGCGGGATGGTGGCCAAGCAGGCGACCAAGCGCGTCGGCCTGCAGTTCGTCGAGCGCTCGCGCGCGACGTGGGACCACCGCAAGCTCGCCACCGGGGTCTACTAGCCATGCGCGTTCTCGTCACCGGAGCCGGGGGGATGCTCGGCCATCGCGTCGAGTCGCGCGCCCGCGAGCTCGGCCACGACGTGATCGGCGTCACCCGCTCCCAGCTCGACGTGACCGACGCCGGCTCCACCCTGGCGACCGTCGAGGAGGCCGCGCCCGAGGCGATCGTCAACTGCGCCGCCTGGACCGACGTCGACGGCGCCGAGAGCGACCGCGAGGGCGCGATGGCCGTCAACGCGACGGGTGCCGGGAACATCGCCCGCGCCGCCGCCGCGATCGACGCACGCATCGTCCACGTCTCCACCGACTACGTGTTCGGCGGCGGCCTGCGCGACGAGCCCTGGGTCGAGTCCGACCCCGTCGACCCCCAGTCGGTCTACGGCCTGAGCAAGCTCCGCGGCGAGGAGCTCGTCGCCGACGCCACGCCCCGCCACTCGATCGTGCGCACCGCCTGGCTCTTCGGCGTCGGCGGCCCCAACTTCGTCGACACGATGCTGCGCCTGGCGTCCGAGCGCGACGAGGTCAGCGTCGTCACCGACCAGGTCGGCTGCCCGACATGGACCGGGCACCTCGCCGACGCGCTGATCGACCTCGCCGAGCGCGACGACTTCGGCATCCATCACCTCGCCGGGCGCGGATCGTGCTCGTGGAACGAGCTCACGATCGAGGTCTTCGACCAGGCCGGCGTGCACTGCCGCGTGCTGCCGACCACGAGCGACGCGTTCAAGCGGCCCGCGCCGCGACCGAGCTACAGCGTGCTGGGTTCCGAGCGGCGCGATCCGATCCTCCTGCCCCGATGGCAGGAAGGCGTGACGGGACATCTGGCTGAGCGAAAGGCAGCATCTTGAGACTTCTGGTGTGTGGCGGGGCCGGCTTCATCGGCTCGAACTTCGTGCGGATCCGGGTCCGTGAGGAGGCCGATGAGGTGGTCGTCCTGGACAAGCTGACCTACGCGGGACGGCGCGAGAACCTCGCCGACCTCCCCGAGGTCTCGCTCGTCGTCGGGGACATCGCCGACCAGGCCGCGGTCGACGAGGCGATCGGCGACGGTGTCGACGCGATCGTCAACTTCGCCGCCGAGACGCACGTGGACCGCTCGATCGCGCAGCCCGACGCGTTCGTCACCACCAACGGCCAGGGCACCTACCAGCTGCTGGAGGGCGCGCGCCGCCACCAGGTCGCCCGCTACGTCCAGATCTCCACCGACGAGGTCTACGGCTCGATCGAGGAGGGCTCCTTCACCGAGGAGTCGCCGATCGTGCCGTCCAGCCCCTACAGCGCCTCCAAGGCCGGGGCCGACCTGCTGGTCCAGAGCTACTTCCACACCTACGGCCTGGAGGCGCTGATCTGCCGCGGCTCCAACAACTACGGCCCGTACCAGTACCCCGAGAAGCTCATCCCGCTGATGGTGCTCAACGCGCTGCACGGCGATCCGCTGCCCGTCTACGGCGACGGCATGCAGGTCCGCAACTGGCTCTACGTCGAGGACTTCGGCCGCGGCATCGGCCACGCGCTGGCCCACGGCCACGCCGGCGAGGTCTACAACGTCGGCGGCCCCGACGAGGCCCCGAACATCGAGGTCGTCAAGCGGATCGTGGAGCTCACGGGCGCCGACGAGTCGATCATCGAGTACGTGACCGACCGTCCCGGCCACGACCGCCGCTACTCGCTGGGCTCGGAGAAGATCCGCGCGCTCGGCTGGGAGGCCCGCGTCCACTTCGCCGAGGGCCTGGAGAAGACGGTGAACTGGTACCGCGAGAACACCGACTGGTGGGAGCCCGTGCGCTCGGGCGACTACCGCGAGTACTACGAGCGTCAGTACGGCCGCAAGCTCGGGTAGAGCCGGCGGTAGCCGGCGGCGGCGGCGCTAACCGGCGGCGGCGGGGGACTGGAGCGACGCGATCCGCCAGGCGTTGCCGTCCTTGACGAGCTTCAGCGTCTGGGTGGCGTCCTTGCCGTCGACCGTCGAGGTGACGACCGCGGTGGCGTTGGTGCCGCTGATCGCGACCTTCTTGACCGAGACGTCGAAGCTCGAGGCGTCCTTGACCTGGTTCTTGACGGCGGCGACGCAGTCCGTGTTGCCCTGCTTGAGCCTGTCGGCGACCGACTTGGCGAAGATCGTGTTGCAGATCTCCTTGGCGTCGCGCTTCTTGACGGCCTTGCCGAGGTCGTCGACGACCTGGGCGACGCTCTTCTGATCCCCCTTGAAGTCTTCGGCGCTGTTGTTGGTGCTCGCGCCGCACCCGGCGAGGAGCGTGGCGGCCAGGGCGGCGGGAAGGACGAAGGCGGGCAGTCGCACGGCCCGCAGCTTACTTACACTCACGTCGATGGCCCGCCCCGTCTCCATCCCCCGCGGCCGCCACGCCCCGCCGTTGGAGGTCCGGCTCGAGGTCCAACGCGACCGGCTGCTCACCGCGGCCGCCGCCGTCTTCGCCCGGGAGGGCTACGCGAAGGCCACCGCCGAGGGGATCGCGCGCGAGGCCGGGATGTCCAAAGCGACGTTCTACGAGCACTTCACGAACAAGGAAGACGCGATGCTCGCGCTCTTCGACTCGTCGGCCGATCTGATCGCCGAGCGGATGGCGCAGGCCACCAGCCGGGTCGAGGGGGCGCCGGCCGCCCAGATCGTCGCGGGCGGGCAGGCCTTCCTGCAGACGCTGTCGGAGTTCCCCGACCGCGCGCAGACGCTGCTGGTGGAGATCATCGGCGCGGGCCCGCGGGCCATCGAGCGGCGCGACGCGATGCTCGAGCACTTCGCCGGGCTGATCGATGCCGAGAACGCGACCGCGCACCGCAAGCACGGCACCCGCCGCTTCCACCAGGGGGACGCGTTCGCGATCGTCGGCGCGGTCTTCGAGCTCTCCTCCCGCCAGCTGCGCCTCGGCGTCCCGGCGACGCTGGCCGAGCTGGAACCGGTCATCGAGCGACTGGCCCTTGGCCTCCTGCACGAGCCGGCCTGAGCGCCTCGCCCGGCTGGAGGCCCTGGAGGCGCGGATCGTCGACTGCCGCCTCTGCCCGCGGCTGGTGGCGTGGCGTGAGGAGGTCGCGCAGGTCAAGCGCGCCTCGTTCGCCGGCGAGACCTACTGGGGACGGCCGGTGCCGGGCTACGGCGATCCCGACGCCCGCGTCCTCGTGCTCGGCCTGGCGCCCGCGGCGCACGGCGCGAACCGCACCGGGCGCGTGTTCACCGGCGACCGCTCGGGCGACTGGCTGTTCGCCTCGCTGCACCGCACCGGGTTCGCCAGCCAGGCCACGTCCGTCAGCGTCGACGACGGACTGGAGCTGACCGACGTGTGGGTCGCCGCCGCCGTGCGCTGCGCGCCGCCGGCCAACAAGCCGACCCCGGTCGAGCGCGACACCTGCCTCCCCTACGCCCGCGAGGAGGTGGAGCTGCTGGCGAACGTGCGCGTCGTCGTCTGCCTGGGCGCCTTCGCCTGGGACGCCGCGCTGCGGATCCTCGGGCCGGTGCGCCCGCGGCCGAAGTTCGGCCACCTGGCCGAGGCCGCGGTCGGCGGGCGGCTGCTGCTGGGCAGCTACCACCCCTCCCAGCAGAACACGTTCACCGGGGTGCTGACGGAGCCGATGACCGACGCGGTCTTCCGACGGGCCCGGGAGCTGGCGTAGGCTCGCGCTCGCCGCAGTCGAGCAGGCGATGGTCACAGAGACACGAGATCTTCCTTGCGAGGGCGCGACTATCCTCAGAGGGTGGACGCATTCGCCTCTTTCTCCTCCGGCGTCCGCGACTGGTTCACCTCGTCCTTCGAGGCTCCGACCGCCGCACAGGAGCAGGCCTGGCCCGCGATCGCCTCGGGCGATCACGTGCTGCTGTCCGCTCCGACCGGGTCGGGGAAGACGCTCGCCGCGTTCCTCTGGGGCCTGGACAAGCTGTCGCGCGAGCCGTCCAACGGCTCGATCCGCCTGGTCTACGTCTCGCCGCTGAAGGCCCTCTCCTACGACATCGAGCGCAACCTGCGCGCGCCGTTGCGGGGGATCGGCGGCGACATCACGGTCGGCATCCGCACCGGCGACACGCCGCAGAAGGAGCGCGCCGCGATGCGGCGCCATCCGCCCGACATCCTCATCACCACGCCCGAGTCGCTGTACCTGATGCTGACCTCGCAGGCGCGGGAGATCCTGTCCGGCGTGGAGGCGGTGATCGTCGACGAGATCCACGCGGTCGCCTCGACCAAGCGCGGCGCCCACCTCGCCCTCACGCTCGAGCGCCTCGACGACGCCTCGACCCACGACGTGCAGCGCATCGGCCTGTCCGCGACCCAGAACCCGCTGGAGGAGGTCGGCCGCTACATGGTCGGCCCGCGCCGCACCTGCCGCGTCATCGACGTCGGGGTGCGCAAGCCGCTGGACCTGAAGATCCAGGTCCCGGTCGAGTCGATGGTCGAGCCGGAGAACAGCCCCGGCGCGGAGCTCGATCCGCTTCTGGGCGGCACCGAGGCGACGCGCAAGTCGATCTGGCCGGCGATGTACCCGCAGCTGCTGGAGCTGGTCCGCGAGCACCGCTCGACGATCATCTTCGTCAACAACCGCCGCGGCGCCGAGCGGCTCGCCCTGCGCCTGAACGAGCTTGCGCGGGCACACGCCGGCGAGGGAGGCCAAGCCGAGGGAGACGGTGGGTCGCGGGAGATCGCGCGCGCCCACCACGGCTCCCTCGCGCGCGAGGAGCGCACCGTCGTCGAGGAGCTGCTGAAGGCCGGCGAGCTGCCGTGCCTGGTCGCCACCTCCAGCCTCGAGCTCGGCATCGACATGGGTGCCGTCGACCTCGTCCTGCAGGTCGAGTCGCCCAAGTCGGTCGCGCGCGGCCTGCAGCGGATCGGACGCGCCGGCCACAACGTTGGCGACACCTCCAAGGGCCGCATCTTCCCCAAGTTCCGCAGCGACCTGCTCGAGTGCGCCGTCGTCGTCAAGCTCATGCGCGAGGGCCGGATCGAGCCGACCGTCGTGCCCCGCAACGCGCTCGACGTGCTCGCCCAGCAGATCGTCGCGATCACCGCCAGCGCGCCGGAGGATCAGCCGGTCTCCGTCGACGACCTCTACGCGCTCGTCACGCGCACCTACTCCTACGCCGAGCTGCCGCGCACGCTGCTGGAGAACGTCCTCGACATGCTCGACGGCCGCTACCCCTCCCAGGAGTTCGGCGAACTGCGCCCCCGCATCGTCTGGGATCGCGTCGGCGGCACGATCCGCGCCCGCAAGGGCTCGCTCGGCCTGGCCGTGACGAACGCCGGCACGATCCCCGACCGCGGCCTGTTCTCGGTGACGCTCCCCGACGGCCGGCGGGTGGGCGAGCTCGACGAGGAGATGGTCTACGAGGCGCGTCCCGGACAGACGTTCCTGCTCGGCGCCTCCTCGTGGCGGATCGAGGAGATCGGCC
>JAOPZL010000150.1 GCA_025964175.1 Solirubrobacterales bacterium | reverse complement strand
ATGGCGCGGGCGGCGGCCGCCGCCGCGCGGGCGGCGCGCGCCTGACGCGCCTTCAGCGCCGACAGCTCGCCCTGCACCTGGTCGAGCTCGGCCTGCTTGCCGGCGCGGCCGCTGAGCAGCTTGGCGCGCTTGGCCAGGATCGCGGTCTGGACGGCCTCGGCCGAGTTGCGCGCCTTGACCGCGTCGGTCGCGAGGCGCTGGTTCTCGACCTGCAGCTCACCGAGCTTCGCGGTCTGGCCGAGGACCTCGGTCTTCGTCTGCTTGGTGTCGTCCAGCACGTGCGCGTCGTGCTTGGCGACGCGCTGCATGAACTCCATCCGCTCGAACAGGTCGGCGAAGCCCTGGGAGCCGAGGACGAGCGTGACGAGGTCGGGCGCGTCGCCCTGGTAGTCGGCGCGGAGGTTCTCGGCCAGCGCCGCGGAGGCGACGCGGTAGCGGTTCTCCAGGCGCGTGAGGCGGTTGCGCGCGGCGACGACCTGGCGCTGCACCCGCTGCACCTCGGCGCGGCGCGTGCGCACCTGGGTCTGCAGCGTGGCGAGCCGCGCCTGCGCCTGGGCGAGGCCGTTCTCGGTCGCCTCGATGCGGGCCGACTCGGCGGAGATCGCGTCCTGCAGCTGCTGCGCCTGGGACTTGCTGGAGGCGATCTGGCTGGACAGGTCGCCCCGGGCGGGACCGCCCGATCCGAGCACGGCGCAGCAGATCGCCACGACCGCGACGAGCAGCATCCGGCCGACCGGTCGGCGTGCGGAGATGGGCTTGGGTGGGGCGGCGTCCACGATGAGGCGAAGACCCGCGCGGAGCCCTTCATGGGCCCCGGCGGAGCGGGCGACGCTAGCACCGGACGTCGCGATATCGCGCACGATTCCGCCTGCTGCAAGCGATTTTGCAGGGAGGCCGTGGTGCGCGCGCCAACTCGTTCGCACCCGAACGTATGTTCGCCTAAGCTGCCGACCCATGACGAGTCAGGGCAGCCCCTATCCCCGCTTCCAACGTGCGCTGAAGACCGGCAACCTGCCCCTGATCCGCGCGGCCGCGGCGGAGCTCCCGCGCGTGGACCTGGGCGACGCCCTGTCGGTCTGCATGGCCATCCGCGAGTCGGAGCCGCAGCGCTTCGAGCGCGCCGCGCTGAAGTGGATCGCCCGCTACAGCGTCGAGCAGGCATCCTGCGTGCAGGACGTCCGCGACGCGGCGCAGGCCTTCGACGACATGCCCACCCGTCCACAGGATGCGCTCGTCGTGTTGCAGCAGCTGTGCATGGGCCGATAGGCTCCCGCAATTGGCTGGCTGGCCGACCAACCAGGGGAAGAGAGAACCCACGATGTCCACCGACCTGTCCCGTCTGCAGGAGCTGCAGGTGACCGACGTCATCGATCGGGCGCAGTGGCCCGACGGTCCTCCGCACGAGCTGTTCGCGGAGCTGCGCTCCGGCTGCCCCGTGCACTGGAGCTCGAGCATCCCCGAGTACCCCGGCGAGGCGGGCTTCTGGTCGATCACGACGGCCGACGACGTGCACGCGGTCAGCCGTGACTGGGAGACCTTCTCCTCCGAGGTCGGCGGCATCACCGCGCTCACCAACGCGATCATGCCCCTGGAGCTCATCCAGGCGATGTTCATCGGGATGGACCCGCCCAAGCACGACCGGCTCAAGGCGCTGTTCCAGCGCGGGTTCACGCCGCGGCGGATCGCCGAGCACGAGGACGAGATCCGCGCGATCACCGTGGGCGTGCTCGACGGGCTGTCGGGCCGTGAGACCGTCGACCTCGTCGCCGACGTCGCCCAGCCCGTCGTCTCGCGCGTGATCGGCAGCTTCATGGGCATCCCACCCGAGGACGACGCGATCTGGGCGAGCCTCATGACGGCGACGCTCGGCGCGAGCGACCCCGACCTCAACCCCGCCGGCGTCGAGGCGGTCATGCAGCGCGACGTCCCCGAGATCTTCGAGCGCTGCCAGCGGCTGATCGCCGCCCGCCGCGAGCACCCGACCGACGACCTCACCAGCGTCCTCGTCCACGCGCAGCTCGACGGGCAGGGGCTGGAGGAGCACGAGATCGTCATGGGCTTCTTCCTGCTCATGGCCGCCGGCAACGACTCGACGAAGGCGACCTACTGCAGCGCGATGCGCGCGCTGATCGAGCACCCCGACCAGCGCGACCAGCTGCTGGCCGATCCGTCGCTCGTTCCCAGCGCGGTCGAGGAGGCCCTGCGGATGTTCCCCGCGTTCGCCCACTTCCGCCGCACCGCGACCCGCGACACCGAGCTCAACGGCGCGCAGATCCGCGAGGGCGACAAGGTCGTCATGTGGTACGTCTCCTCCAACCGCGACGAGACGCGCTACGAGGACCCGGACCGCTTCGACGTGACCCGCAACCCCGAGCACCAGGCCTTCGGCGCGGGCGGGCGGCACTTCTGCCTGGGCACCGCGCTGGCCCGCCTGGAGCTGACGATCCTGCTGGAGGAGACGCTGAAGCGCTTCCCGGCGATGGAGCTCGCCGGGCGCGCGCGCTTCGTCGAGTCGCCGTTCCTCAACCAGCTGAAGGTGCTGCCGGTGGCGCTGAACGCCTGAGCGCAGCGGAGATTTCCCCCGCGGATCTGCGGGCCCCGTAGGCTCGCGCTCCGTGATGACCCGTCGCCTCCTCCTGGGCCATGCCTGCGCAGCTGCGGCGCTCGCATCCGCCGCCACCCCGGCTGTCTCCGCCGGCGCCACCGACCCGCCGCCCCCGGCCGTCTCCGCGATCACCGTCCCGCCCGGTCAGATCGACGCGGCCGTCGGCCGGCTCGACACGATCGCGACCCAGATGCTGGCGCAGACCGGCGTTCCCGGCATGGCGATCGCCGTCGTCCACGACGACCAGGTCGTCTACGCCAAGGGCTTCGGCGTGCGCGACGTACGCACCGGCAAGGCGGTCGACGCGAACACGGTCTTCGAGCTCGCCTCGCTCTCCAAGCCGGTCGGCGCGACCGTCGTCGCGCGTTCGGTCAGCCGCCACGCCGTCGCCTGGGACGAGCCGGTCAGCCGGCTGCTGCCCCAGTTCCGCCTCAAGCGCGCCTCCACGACCAGCGGCGTCACGATCGCCGACCTCTACTCCCACCGCAGCGGTCTGCCCGATCATGCGGGCGACCTGCTCGAGGACCTCGGCTACGACCAGGCCCAGGTCCTGCACCGCCTGCGCTACGAGCCGCTGACCCCGATCCGCAGCCACTACGCCTACACGAACTTCGGCCTGACCGCCGCCGCCGAGGCGGTCGCGCGCGCCGAGCACACGAGCTGGGCCAAGCTCTCGCAGGCCAACCTCTACGGCCCGCTGGGCATGACCTCCACCAGCTCGCGCTACGCCGACTACGCCCATGCGCCCAACCGCGCCGCGCTGCACGTCGACGTCGATGGAAAGTGGGAGGCGAAGTACGTCCGCAACGCCGACGCCCAGTCGCCGGCCGGCGGCGTCAGCTCGTCGGTCAACGACATGGCGAAGTGGATGCGCCTGCAGCTCGGCGACGGGCGCTTCGCCGGCCGGCGGCTCATCTCCCGCACCGCGCTGGACCAGATGCGCACCCCGTTCATGCTCAGCAATCCGCCCGCGACGCCGACGTCGCGCTCGGGCTTCTACGGCCTGGGCCTGAACATCGGCAACGATTCGGCCGGGCGCGTGCGCTGGAGCCACTCCGGGGCCTTCGGCCTCGGCGCCGGCACCACGTTCACCATGCTGCCGTCCGAGCACCTGGGCATCGTCGTGCTGACCAACGGCCAGCCGTTCGGGATGCCCGAGGCGATCGCCGCGACGTTCATGGACCTGGCCGAGCTCGGCCGCGTCGAGCGCGACTGGCTACCCGCCTATCGCGCCGTGTTCGCCCCGCTGCTGGAGAGCGACAGCGTGCTCGCCGGCCGCACGCGGCCGGCCCATCCGAAGCGCGCGCGCGCCGCCGCCGCCTACACCGGGACCTATCCCAACCGCTACTACGGCGCGGCGCGGGTGACCGCCCGGGGCCAGCGGCTGACGCTGGTGCTCGGGCCCAAGGGCAAGCGCTTCCCGCTGACGCACTGGAACGGCGACCGCTTCTCCTACGTGCCCACCGGCGAGAACGCCGAGGGGCCCAGCGAGGTGCGCTTCAGCCTCGGGCGCGACGGCCGCGCGCGCTCGCTGCGCGTCGAGAACCTCGACGAGAGCGGGCTGGGGACCTTCACGCGTTAGAGCGGTCGCGGCTCAGCGCGCCGCCTCGCGCAGCGTCGCCTCCAGCGCGGCGACCGCGGCGGGGATCGCCGCGGTCGGGATCGTGCCGTAGCCGAGCACGAGCCCGGCCGCGCCCGCGTCCTGC
>JAOPZL010000136.1 GCA_025964175.1 Solirubrobacterales bacterium | reverse complement strand
GTCTTCGTCGTCTGGGCCGGATCACCGACGAGGCCGATCACCGACACCAGCGCGATCAGCGCCGGAAACAGCGACAGCACCGCGTAGTAGGTCAGCGCCGCCGCCCAATCGGTCATGTTGTCCTCGCTGAACTCCGTGACCGTGCGTTTCAGCGTCGCCCCCAGCGAGGAGCTCGCGTCGCTGCCGACCGGCCGATAGTCGGCCCGCGGCGCATCGGCCGAGACATCGTCGTGGGCCGACATGACTACCGGTCCGACCCCGCGTCGCCCTCGGCGTCGATGCGCTCCTTGCGCACCTCCTCGGTGACCTGCGCGTCGTCGGTCAGCGTCTCGGTGTCCATCCGCACGCGCTCCTTGGGCACCACCTGCTTGTCGACGACGGGCACCTCCTCGTGCAGCACGACCTCGTGCTCCTCCTCGGAGATCTCCGGCCCGTCCAGCGCCTGATCGCGGTTGGCGTCGGTGATCGACTCGCGCTCGACGCGGACCTCCTCACGCCGGACGGGGACCGACACCGACTGCTCCTCGGTCACGACGTACTTGCGCAGCCGCGCCCGCCCACTCTCACGCTGGGCGGTGCCGACGCGCAGCTCCTCCTCCGAGCGCGTCATCGCGTCGTCGGTGGTCGGACCGCTGGTGTCGTGCCCGACCGTCGTGTCGCGTGCGTCGAAGCGGTCACGATCGAAGTCGCCCCACCCGCGGCCGTAGTGCTCGTAGAGCGCGCGCTCCTCGGCGTCAGACAGCTCGCCGTCGTTCTCGACGTTCGGCGCGTCCTTGATCTGGTCCTTGGCGTAGGCCAGATCGACGTGGTCGCCGTCGATCCGGGCGCCCTCGAGCGGGACGAACGAGACCTTGGAGCCGAACAGCCCGGTCTTGACCGCCAACCACTCCGGGTCACCCGTCTCGCGATCGACGTAGACCTGGTCGATCTTGCCGACCTTGGCCTCGTCGCTGTCCATCGCCTCCAGCCCGATCCAGCTCTGGACCTCGGTGCTCATGGTCATGCGCTGCCCCCTCTGGTGTGCAGTGGTGTCTTCGGAGATGGGACTGGCGTCGCACCGTCGAGGTTCCCGCCCCGCGGAAGTTGGCGGATCGGCGCTCTTCAGGTCGCTGGACGGTTGCCGATGACCGGAAATGGGGAACTCCGCGCGGTGACCCGTCGTCCTAGTCCCGTGAGCTCGTCCTCCCGCGCCGCGACCGTGGAACGCCCCGACCGATCCCGCGCGGGCCGGGATCCCGACGAGCCGCAGGTCATCCGAGCGCGAACCGGGGACCTGCGCGCGTTCGAGACGCTCGTCGGGCGCCACCGCGACGTCGTGTTCCGCGTCGCGGCCCGGGTGGTGGGCGACCACGACGCCGACGACGTCAGCCAGGACGCCTTCCTGCGTGCCTTCCACCGGCTCAACCGCTTCCGCGGCACTGCGCCATTTCGCGCGTGGCTGCTGCAGATCACCCACAATGCCGCCCTTGACCACCTCGCCCGCCGTCACGAGGAGCGCTACGAGAACGGCGGATTCCACGACGGCCCGGCCGACGACCTCCCCAGCACCGACCGTCCGCCCGCGGAGCGGCTCGACGTCCGCGAGCGCACCGAGCGGCTGGAGCTGAAGCTGCGGGCGCTGAGCCCGGAACGCCGGGTCGCGCTCGTCCTGCGCGACGTCGAGGGGTTCAGCTACGCCGAGATCGCCGAGATCACGAGCACGCCGTTGGCGACGGTCAAGTCACGCGTGCACCGCGCCCGCAACGACCTCGTTGCGCTCCTGCGCACCAACACCTTCGACTGGGAGCTGCCGCGATGAACGACGAGTCCCCGGGCTCCGACGAGCCCGATCCCGCAGCGCGGCGCGCCAGCGAGCTGCTGCTCGTGCTGCGCGAGGTGCCACCCACCGCCGGCACCGGGCTGACGCACCGGGTCCTGCGCCAGGCGCGCGTCCAACGAGCGATCGCCGCACCCCTGCGGCTCCTGGGCACGTTCGCGGCCGCTTTCGTCGACGGCCTGCGCGCAGCCGCGAGGACCAGCCGGCGGCGTTCGTGATCTTCGCCTCCAACGTGCTGGACCGCGCCGGCGAGACGCTCGGCGCCGCGCTGCCCCGGATCCTCGGCGCGTTCATCCTGCTCGTCGTCGGCATCCTGCTGGCCCAGCTCGTCGGACGCCTCGTCGGTCGTGCGCTGCACGCCGCCGGCGTGGACCGCGCCGCCGAGAACGTCGGCGTCCCCGGGATCCTCCAGCGCGCCGGCCTGCCCGCCGAGATCTCCAAGGTCACCGCGATCGCCATTCGCCTGGCGTTGACGCTGACGGTGATCTTCGCCGCGCTCTCGCTCCTCGGGCTGCAGTTCCTCAGCCAGTCGCTGAACCAGGCCGTCCTGTTCGTCCCCAAGCTCCTGCTCGCGCTCGCGCTGGTGCTCGTCGGTCTGGTCCTCGGGTCGATCGTTCGCGACCGGGTCGACCGCGCGTCGGTGCAGATGGACCTGCCCGTGCCACTGGGGGCGGTCGCGCAGATCGTCGTCGTCACGATCTTCCTGATCACCGCGGCCGCCCAGGTCACGATCTCGATCGCGCTGCTGATGGTCCTCCTGGCGATCGTGCTCGCGGGCGCGGTGGCGACGATCGCGCTGGCGTTCGGGCTCGGCGGTCAGCAGGTCGCACGGGCGCTCAGCGCCGGACGCTACGTGCGCAACGCCCATCCGGTCGGTCAGCGCATCCGCTTCGGCGAGTTCACCGGCACCGTGCAGCACGTCGACGGCACCGCCGCCGTCCTGCTGACCCAGAGCGGCGAGACGATCCGCGTGCCCAACAACGTGCTCATCGAATCGATCGTCATCATCGAAGCAGAGCCCGCGGACATCGAGTAAGCCGTCGCCGGCCGGCCACAGCGCTCTACGGGTGCGCGCAGCGTCTCTACACGCGGTAGAGGAACGTGTAGACCGCGGACGGACCGCTCTGGACCCACTGCGCGAGGCAGTAGCGGCACGTGCTGCCGTCGGCGGCGGGCACATCGACCGTGCTCGGCGGGCGGCCCGCTACGACTGGGGCGTCGAAGCGTACGCCGCGCAGAGGGCCGTCGTCGAGCGCGGCGATGATGGTCGGCCCGACCCCTTCGCCCGAGGCGCGCCCCTCCGAGATCACACGCTGCGCCAGGCGGGCGTGGTGGCTGGGCCCGTGCGCCATGGCTACGTGGACGGCGTCGCCTTCGGAATCTCGCTGGCGCGAACCATGTGCGACACGCCGGCGGCGACCGTGCCTCGGTCGACGTTCAATCGCTTGGCGATCTCGCCGGTGGTGCTGTTCGGGTGGTCCTTGAGATAGTGGACGATGCGCCCATCGACATCGTCCTTGCACTGACGCGCCGTGGCGCGGCGGTGGCTCGCGCGACGCGCGGTCGCTCGGCGAGTCGAACGCTGCGGCACCACTGGCACGGTGACGGGTGCGGCTCGTGGCGCTTCGTCGACAGTGGGCTGTGTTTGCATCGCCCAGGACCTCCCGACCCTCTAGAGGTGTCGCGCGAGAGGAAGAGGGAACGAGTCCCACCGCGTGAAACAAGCGGCTAACCCCGCGGGTCTCGATCGCTGCCTCAAGGTCCGCGCCTCGGCACGGTCGTGCTTCGGCGGCCTTCGGCTCCGAGGCTGAAGTCCTGCCCGCAGGGTCAACTGCTCCACCGACAGTACTCCCTCTGCGGGCCGATACCAACCAAACGCATCACCCTGTCCGAATCGGCCCGCGTCCGCCGGCTTCGCCGGCTGTCGTCGCTGACCCTTGCGCCCCGTCGATCAAGCAGGTGGCGGACCACCGCAAGCGCTGCCCGTCCAGTCCCTCCCTCAAGACGTTCGCTCCCGTGGTCGATGCCAAGGGGGCATGCTCGCGTTCGGACACGTCGCCAGCCGCGGCGACCGACGCGTTCTCGCCGCCGCTTTCACCACGGTTCTCGCGGTCGTCGCTCTCGCCATCGTCCACGCCATCGTCGGACTCGGATCGGGGGTCGACGCGTTCATCCGCGTCTGGGGCTCGTCCGCGGTGCACGTGCTCGTCGCCGGGGTCGTCGTCCTGCGCGCACGCCGAGCACGCGAGCAGCGCCTCGCGTGGTCCGTGCTCGCGGCCGGCCTGCTGCTGTACGGCCTCGGCAACGTCCTCTGGAACCTCTGGATCGGGCGCTGGGCTGACCCGCCCATCCCGTCGATCTGTGACGGCCTGTGGCTCGCTCTGTACCCCGCCTCCTACGTCGGCATCGCCCTGCTGGCGCGCGAGCCGGGACGGCGACTGCCCGCCGGCGTCTGGCTCGACGGGGTCATCGCGGGGCTCGGGATCTCGGCTCTCGGGGCCGCCCTCGTGTTCGGACCGGTGCTCGACGCGGCGACCGGCGGGATAGCCGCGGTTGCGACGAACCTCGCTTATCCCATCGCCGACCTGCTTCTCGCCGCGTTGGTCGTCGGGGTGCTCGCGTTACGCGGCTGGCAGCTCGACCGCTTCTGGGCGCTGCTGGGGCTCGGCTTCCTGACGCTTGGCGTCGCGGACAGCGCCTACCTCCTCCAGGTCGCCGGCGGGTCGCCAAGCCCGCATATCGTGACGAACATCCTGTACATGGCCAGCGTCGCGATCCTCGGTGCCGCGGCCTGGCAGTCACCCGCCCCCGCGCCCGCACGTTTGGACCGCTGGAGCGTGTTCCTCATGCCGGGTGCCTTCTTGCTCGCGGCGCTCGTGATCCTCGTCGTCGACCACTACCACCCGTTCCCGTCGCTGGCGGTCGCACTCGCCGCGCTGACGATGATCGCCGGATTCGCTCGCATGGCCGTCGCGTTCCGCGATATCCGCGCCAGCGCCGAGACCCGACACCAGGCGGTGACCGACGAGCTCACCAACCTGCCCAACCGACGCTGGCTGCAGCGCCGGCTCCACGCCGCGATGCACGAAGCGCGCACCGGCCACGGCGCCCTGGCGCTCCTGATCATCGACCTCGACGGCTTCAAGGTGCTCAACGACACGCTGGGCCATCAGACCGGCGACCGGCTCCTGCAGGAGATCGGCCCTCGGCTGCAGCCGGCGCTACGCCACACCGACACGCTGGCGAGACTCGGGGGCGACGAGTTCGCCGTCCTGGTCGCGCCGCCCGCGGACGAGACAGCCGCCGAGGCCACCGCCGAGCGCATCCGCGCCGCCTTGGCGGAGCCGTTCGTCGTCGCCGGGCTGCAGCTCCACGTCGCTGCCAGCATCGGCATCGCGCTGTTCCCCACCCAGGCAGATTCGGCTGAGCAACTCGTGCAGCGCGCCGACATCGCGATGTACGAGGCCAAGGCGCGGCGTACTGGTCACGCCGTGTACGCACCCGCCCGCGATCCGCATTCGCGCGAGGCGCTGGCGCTGGCCGGCGAACTCCGCCAAGCGCTGTGCGATGGCCAGATCCGGGCCCACTTCCAACCCAAGGCCGACGCGCGCACCGGGCAGATCGTCGGCGTCGAAGCCCTGGTTCGGTGGGCCCATCCGCAGCGCGGGTTGCTCACGCCCGCCACGTTCCTGTCACTCGCCGAGCAGACCGGCTTGGTCCGCGAGCTCACGCGGCGCGTGCTGGCGCAGGCGCTTGCGCAGTGCCAAGCGTGGCGAAGGCTCGGCCATGAGGTGCACGTCGCCGTCAACGTCGCCGTCGCCGACCTGCTCGACGTCGCCTTCCCCGGCGAGGTCGCCGCCGCGCTGACCAAGTTCGAGCTGCCGCCAAGCGCGCTCGTCCTCGAGGTCACCGAGACCTCCATCTTCTCCGACCCCGCGCGCATCGGCGACGTTCTGCGCGAGATCGCCGCCCTCGGCGTCCGGCTCTCACTCGACGACTTCGGAACCGGCTTCTCGTCGCTTTCGCATCTCAAGACGCTTCCCGTGCACGAGGTCAAGATCGACCGGTCCTTCGTCTCGGGGGTCACATCGGACCCGCGTGACGCCGCCATCGTGCGCTCGACGATCGAGCTGGTGCACGCGCTCGACATCGTCGTCGTCGCGGAGGGCGTGGAGGACGTCGCGACGTGGGAGCTCATCGCCGCGCTCGGCGGTGAGCTCGTTCAGGGCCATGCGCTGTCGCGACCGCTGCCGGCCTCAGACGTGACGTCGCTGCTGGCGGCGGCGGACGTCGTCATGGCCGCCCCCGCGCCGTGAACGCCGTCCATCGTCGCGGTGCGCTCCTCGCTGCACGCGGTGCCCCAGCGGTGGCAGACCCGCCCGCTGCCGGCCTCAGCCGTCGTCGCCCAGCTTCGCGTCGGCCGGGCCGTTGGTGACGTCCTTCCCGCCGTTGGCGCAGGACCTCCCCGCCCAGGGTGCCCGCAAGCCGCCGACGATGTGCGCATGAGTACGCACCGAATCGGGATCGTCGGCCTGGGCTACGTCGGCCTGCCGCTCGCCGTGGCTTTTGCCGAGGCGGGCCACGACGTCGTCGGGCTGGACGTCGACCAGCGCAAGATCGCCGCCATCCGTGCCGGCGACTCCTACATCGAGGACATCTCCTCCGATCGTCTGCGGGCGGTCGATGGGCGCATCAGCGCGACGACGCGTTACGCCGATCTGGCGGGGACCGAGGCGATCCTGATCGCCGTCCCCACCCCGTTGACGCACAACCGCGAGCCCGATCTGGGGCCGCTGCTGGATT
>JAOPZL010000133.1 GCA_025964175.1 Solirubrobacterales bacterium | reverse complement strand
GAGATCGGCTGCCCGACGCTGCTGGTCTGGGGCCGCGACGACCGCATCGTCCCCGTCCGCGACGCCGACGTCTTCGAGGAGCTGATCCCCGACGCCCGCAAGGTGATCTGGGACGACACCGGCCACGTCGCGATGCTCGAGCAGCCTGCGCGGTTCAACGAGCTCCTGGAGGACTTCCTGGCCGAGCCCCCCGGCGAGGACGTCGACGAGACGTCGGCGGCGGCCTCGCCTGCCTGAGGTGGGGGCGCGGAGGCGGGGGCGCGGGATGCGCCCCCAACCCGCTCCTAGGCCGTGGTGACCGCGCCCTGGCTCGCCGTGGAGACGAGCTTGGCGTACTTGGCCAGGACCCCGGTGGAGTCCGGGCTGATCGGCGGGTCGTAGGCCGCGACGCGCTTGGCGATCTCCTCGTCGGACAGGTCGACGTCGAGGCGCCGGGCGTCGACGTCGATCGTGATGATGTCGCCCTCGTGCACGGCGGCGATCGGGCCGCCCTTGTGGGACTCGGGTGAGACGTGGCCGACGGTGAAGCCGTGCGTCGCGCCCGAGAAGCGGCCGTCGGTGATCAGCGCCACGCTGTCGCCCAGGCCGAGCCCGTTGATCGCCGCGGTCACGGCGAGCATCTCGCGCATGCCGGGGCCGCCGACGGGACCCTCGTTGCGGATCACGACGATGTCACCCTCGTTGATCAGCCGGTGCGTGACCGCCGACATCGCGTGGGTCTCGTCCTCGAACACGCGCGCGGGCCCGGTGTGCTGACGGCGCTTGTGGCCGGCGAGCTTGACGACCGCGCCCTCGGGAGCGAGGTTGCCGCGCAGGATCGCGAGGCCGCCGGTCGCCTTGAGCGCCTGGTCGAGCGGGAGGATGACCTTCTGGCCGTCGCCCTCGACCGCCTCGTCGGCGAGCTGGCCGACGGTCTTGCCGGTCACGGTCGGGGTCTCGGTGTGCAGGACGCCGAGCTCCTTGAGGCGCTTGGCCAGGACCGCCGTGCCGCCGGCCGCGTACATGTCGGTCGCGTTGTACCTGCCGCCCGGGCTGAGGTCGCAGATCAGCGGCGTCGACTCGGAGATCCGGTCGAAGTCGTCGATGTCGAGCTCGACGCCCATCTCGTGGGCGACCGCGAGGAGGTGCAGCACGCCGTTGGTGGAGCCGCCGCTGGCGGTGATCGCCGCGATCGCGTTCTCCAGCGAGTCCTTGGTGATGAGGTCGCGCGGGCGCAGGTTCTTGCGCAGGACGTCCATGACCAGGACGCCGGCGTCGTAGGCGGCCTGGGCCTTCGTCGCGTCCTGGGCGGGCACGCCGGACGGGCCCATCGGGCTGACGCCCATCATCTCGAACGCCATCGCCATCGTGTTGGCGGTGAAGTGGCCGCCGCAGGAGCCGGCGCCGGGGCTGGCGACGGACTCGAGCTCGGCGAGCTCCTCGTCGGTCATGGTGCCCGCGGCGTGCTTGCCGACGGCCTCGAACACGTCCATGATCGAGACGTCGCGGCCCTGGAAGCGGCCGGGCGGGATCGAGCCGCCGTAGAGCATGACCCCGGGGATGTCCAGGCGCGCGAGGGCCATGACGACGGCCGGGGCCGTCTTGTCGCAGCCGCTGAGCGCGACGACGCCGTCGAACAGGTAGCCGCGGGTGGTGAGCTCGATCGAGTCGGCGATGACCTCGCGGCTGACGAGGCTCGTCTTCATCCCCGACGTGCCCATCGTGATGCCGTCGGAGATGGCGATGGTGTTGAACTCCATCGGCGTGCCGCCGGCGGCGCGGATGCCCTCCTTCACCTTGGCCGCGAGGGCGCGCAGGTGGAAGTTGCAGGGCATGGCCTCGATCCACGTCGAGGCTACGCCGATGATGGGCTTCGAGAGAGCTTCCTCGTCGAAGCCGATGCCCTTGAGGTAGGCACGGGCAGCGGCACGCTCGGGGCCTTCGGTGACGGCCCTGGAGCGGTGCTTTAGATCAAATCCATCCGGAATCGCGCTCACGGCGCAGAGACATTACTCTGGCCGGCCCGTCGCGCTCGCGCGTGACGTTGGCGCTCCCACTCCGACAGGCGCCACAGGTCTCGTTTGACCTGCTTGGGATCGACCTGGCGCCCCGGCAGGTGCATGTTGGACTCGGCGACGAGCCGGCGCTCGTCGCCGGTGAGCGCCATCCACTTGGCGAGCACGTCGTCGGAGTCGGGCAGGCGCGCCGATCCGTAGGGCCGCGTCTCGTCGGGGAACTCGACGCAGTACTCGTTCAGCAGCCGCCGCGTCTGGGGCAGGAACGCGACGATCGGTTTGTGCGGGTAGATCAGGTAGGCGTAGGGCGCGCCGTCCAGCGGCTGGCGCGCGGCACCGCGCCGGGGCCCATCGGCGATCGCGCCCCACACGCGCAGGAAGCCGAGGTCGCGGTACATGTCCCACTCCTCGGCGTTGACGCAGGAGCGCAGCAGCTCGCGGGCGCGCTGCTCGGCGCGGCGTTCACGCCCCGGGTCGTAGTCGAAGGCGGGGACGCGTGCCCGGCGCGCCCGATGGCGCTCCCACTGCTCGGCGATCGTGGGCCAGAGGACCTCGCCCAGCAGCGCGACGATGGTGATGAAGGCGGCGGTGAGGGCGAGCAGCATCCTGCTAGCGCCCGCCGGCGGCCTTCGGGAAGAAGATGACGCGCTCGGCGTCGCGGGGCACTTCGGCGAAGTCGCGCACGAGCTGCGCCTGACGGCGTCCGCCGGTGCGGGAGGTCGGGACGGCGGCCCACATGCCGTGGTCGAGCTGTTCGCGGAATGCCTGCACGAGCTCGTCCTCCTGCTCGGGGACTTCGATGTCACCCTCGGCGAGTACGACCTCACCATGACCGGGCTTCATGCGCAGGAACTTCATGGCGTCACGCGATTATGTCAAAGGGGGGCGGGCTGATGAGATCCATCTCGGTCCCATCTACCCCCGCAAGAGCCGCTTGGATCAACGCATGGCGTTCGGGCGGCGTGTTCCAGCCGCCGCGCGCGGCGTCGGCCCGCGCGGGCCCCGTCAGCCCGCG
>JAOPZL010000100.1 GCA_025964175.1 Solirubrobacterales bacterium | reverse complement strand
CGCCGCGCGCGCCCGGCGAGCCCCGCGCCTTCACCGCGGGGATGCGCCTGCTCGCCGCCGATCGGATCCTCCGCGCGACCACGGTCACGGTCGTCAGCGCGATCGTCTTCTGCGGCATCGACAACATCGCCGGGGTCTTCTTCGCCAAGGACAGCCTCGGTGCCGGCGACGCGGGCTACGGCGCGCTCGCCGGCTCGTGGGGCATCGGCATGATCGTCGGCGCCACGCTGGCGGGCCGTCGCGCCCGCGCGCAGACCGCGGCGATGGGCGTCCTCACCGCCACCGCCCTCATGGGCGCGGCGATCGGCGCCACCGCGGCCACGCCGGTCCTCGCGCTCGGCGTCGTCTGCTTCCTGCTCGGCGGCGCGGGCAACGGCTACGAGAACGTGGCGATGCGCGTGCTCCTGCAGGCCCGCGTCCCCGTCGAGCTGCGCGGCCGCGCGTACGCCGCCTTCCAGGGCCTGGCCGCCCCGGCGGACTTCATCGCGCTCGCGCTCGGCGGAGCCTTCGTGCAGGTGCTCGGCCCGCGCCCGACGTTCGCGCTGGCCGGGATCGGGACGCTGGCGGCAGTCGCCATCGGCCTGCCGGCGGTGCGCCGGGCCCGGTCCCGCGCGGTCGCAGCGGGCTAGTCGGACGCGCGTGCGCACTACGATCGCGCCCATGGGAGAAGAGACGCGGTCGGGGGCGGAGCTCGACGACACCTCTCGCGAGGCGCTGGCCGAGCTGGAGGTCTACCTCGACGGGAGAGGGTCCGACGAGCTCGCCGGGCTGGTCCTCCCGCTCGCCTCCCGCTGGGTGCTCAACGACACGGGGCTGGACGTCGGGCGGCTGCGCGGCGAGGCCGACCTCCTCGTCAAGGCGACGCCGCTCAGCGACAGGATCCTCGCCGGCTACACGGATCACGTCGCCTACTGGGTGTCCCAGCGGATGATGGTCGACGAGCACGAGGTCGAGCAGCCCGCCGTCGCGGCGGATCAGCTCCGCGCGGCTCGCGTGGCCCTCGCCCAGCGCGTCGCGCTGGTGCGCGATGCGGGCTTTGCGCTCGTCGCCGTGGGCTTCGAGCGCGTGTTGGCCGCCTCGGCGGAGGGCCGGCCGCCCGAGGACGTGCTGTGGACCGCCATGGCCCAGCGCATCGGGGAGTCGGTCCTGGACGTCTAGGGAACGAGAAGAGGCCCGCCGGAGCGGGCCTCTACCGAACGACATGACGCGAAGGTCAGGTGACCTTGAGCGTGCCCTTCATCCCGGCGGCCGCGTGCCCGGGCACCTTGCACAGGTACGCGGCGGAGCCCTTCTTCAGGGTGACGGTGATCGACGCCGACTTGCCCGACTTGAGCAGCGGCGTGGTCTTCCCACCGATGCTGAAGTCGTGCGGGATCTTGCCCTTGTTGGTGACCTTGAAGGTCACGGTGCCGGCCTTGACCGACGACGAGGACAGGCTGAACTTGTACTCCGACGGCTTGCCGGCGGTGACCGTGACGCTGCTCGCAGCAGTGGCAGCGGCCGGGAGTGCAACCCCGGCTCCGGCGACCGACGCGCAGACCAAGAACATCGCGACGCGACTTCTCTTCAACATTGACAGCTCTCCTCACGTGCATTGGACTTCGACCGCGCGGAACGGTAGACCAAGGGGGTTCCGTGAGCAAGCTAAATGAAGCACGCCTGGGTCAGAGGTGGATGCGGGCGACCCTGCTACTCGGCGTCGTAGTCCTCTTCGGCCTGATCGCCGCGACCCCGTCGGCCTCCGCTCACGCCCAGCTGGTGCGGACCCTGCCGGCTCAGGCGTCCGAGCAGGCCAAGGCCCCCGCGACCGTGACCTTCGTCTTCGACGAGGCCGTCCGGTCGACCCGTCCCGCGCAGGTGTCGGGGGGCGTGCTGACCGCGACGGTCGAGCGTCCGGCCCGCCTGACCGAGAACGGGCGGGCGCTGGTCGTCTCGCTGCCCCGCGATCTGGGGCGCGGGGTCTACGACGTCACGTGGCACGTGCTGTCCGACGACGGCCACCAGGAGCTCGGGACGCTGACGTTCGGGGTGGGCGTAAAGCCGGGAGGCGTGCCCGCGGTCGCGGCGGAGCGCACCCAGCGCAACCTCCCGCTGACCGTCGGCCGCTGGTTCTTCCTGCTCGGGGTGCTCGCCGCCGCGGGGCTGGCGGGGCTCGGGCTGGCCCTGCGCCCGGTGCTGTCGGAGCCCGGGTTCGCGGCGGCTCCGGCCCTCGTCGCCCGCGTCTCCATCGCCGCGTTCGTCCTGGCGGCGGCCGGGGCCGGGCTGGAGCTCGTGAGCCTGCCCGCGGCGATGGGCACCCGCTTCGGCGACGTCACCGCGGTCGCCGGAGGCCTGGCCCTGATCGGCGCCCTCACCACGGCGTTCGCGCTGGGCCACGCGCGCGCCGCCCGGATCTCCACCACCATCGGGCTCGCCCTCGTCCTCGCGCCGCCGCTGGCCGGGCACGTCCTCTCGCCGGGGCGCCTGCGGGCCGTCGCCGTGCCGGTGGACGTGATCCACACGGCCGCCGCCGCGGCCTGGTTGGGCGGGATCCTGTGGCTCGTCATGCTTGCGTCGGCCGCGGTCCGGGCCGGCGCGCTGAGCTCGTCGCTCGGCGTGGCCGCGCGGCGCTTCTCGGCCATCGCCCTGGTCGTCATCGCCGTCCTCGGGCTGAGCGGGATCGCCCGCGCGATCGTCGAGTTCCAGCGGGTGTCGCAGCTGTGGTCGACGGGCTACGGCCAGCTGCTGCTCGTCAAGACGGCGATCTTCCTCGTCCTGATCGGGATCGGCGCGATGAACCGGTCGCGCCTGCTGCCGCGGCTGCGCGTGGCCCGCGACGGCTCTGCCGTCGTGCGCATCCGCCAGAGCCTCGCCGCCGAGGCGCTGCTGCTCGCGGTCATCGCGGCGGTGGTCGCGCTGCTGGGGTCGACCACCCCGCCGCGGTCCCTCGCCGCGGCGCCCGCGACGGCCGTGCCCGTCACCGCGACCACGACGACCTTCGGGCGCCAGGCCGACGAGCTCGCGGTGGGCGTGGCCGTGCGCCGTGGCGGCGGGACCGTCGCCGTGGACACGACCGTGCTGGGCGCCGCCGGGGCGCCGGACGATCGCCTGCGCGTCGACGTCGCGCCGGGCTCACCGGGCTCACCGGGCGCGGCGGCCGGTGCGAGCGCCACCACCCCGGCGACCGCCTGCGGCGCCGGGCGCTACTGCGCGACCCTGCGCACCGACGCGGCGGCTCCGAAGCTCAGGATCCGTGTCCGCCGCATCGGCGGCCGGACGTCGACGGTGACCGTCCGGCTCCCGACCGATCCGCAGCCCGCCCGGGCGGCCGCACTCGTCGCTGCCGACGAGCGGGCCCTGCTGGCCCTGCGGTCGCTCGTCGTGCACGAACGGCTGGCCGGCGACGGCCACTCGACCCCCTTGACGACGGTGTTCCGGATGGCCGCGCCCGACCGGCTGGCCTACTCCAGCCGCGGGGCCGGGGACGCGATCATCATCGGCGACCGGCGCTGGGACCGCTCCGGCGATCAGGCGCGGTGGCAGCAGTCGCCGCAGGACCGGCTGCAGGTCCCCGCCCTGGAGTGGGGCTCGGTGCACGACCCCTCGGTGCTCGGCGCGAGCCGCGTCGCCGGGCGTGCGGTGTGGATCGTGAGCTTCAGCGACCCGACTGTGCCGGCCTGGTTCACGGTCTGGATCGACCAGCGGACCAAGCTGCCGCTGCGCGTTCGGATGACCGCCGCGGCGCACTTCATGGACCGGCGCTACGGCGCCTTCGACGTCCCCACGCGGATCGTCCCGCCGCCCCGCCGCGCGGTGTCCGCAGGCTGACGGAACACCCGTACTTGCTCTTTAGCTACCTCAGGTGTTAGATGGCGGCTACTTCGGGTCGAAGTAGGAGGAGAGAGATCGTGGCGAAGCTGGTCATCAACGTCGACGGAAGTCGGCATGCTGTGAAGGCGGCAGGCGATACGCCCCTGCTGTACGTCCTGCAGGACGAGCTGGGCCTGACCGGCCCACGCTTCGGATGCGGGCTGTCGCAATGCGGGGCGTGCACCGTGCAGGTCAACGGCAAGGCCATCCGCTCGTGCGTGACGCCGGTCGTCGGCGTGGCGGGCAAGAAGATCAGCACGCTGCAGGGACAGGGCACGGCGGAGAAGCCGAGCGCGTTGCAGAAGGCGTTCATCGACCACCAGGCGGCGCAGTGCGGCTACTGCACCAACGGGATGATCATGGCCGCCGACGCGTTCCTCAAGAAGACGCCCAACCCCACCGAGGCGGAGATCAAGAAGGCGATGAACCCGTGGCTGTGCCGGTGCGGCACGCACTACCGGATCGTCGCCGCCATCAAGGACGCGGCGAAGGCGATGAGCTGACATGCCCGAGACGGCAACACCTCCCTCCGGCCTCAGCCGGCGCCACTTCCTGGCCGGCACGGGCGCGATGTTCGTGGCCCTCACGCTGCCCCGGCTGCTCGAGCCCAAGAGCGCGTTCGGCGCGATCGAGAGCGGGAAGATCGGCCCCCCGACGGTGAACGCGACCCTGCTCGACTCGTGGCTGGCCATCGGCGGCGACGGTCTCGTCACGGTGCACACCGGCAAGGTCGAGCTCGGCACCGGCGTGCTCACCACGACGATGCAGCTCGCGGCCGACGAACTCGACGTGGCGATCGCCAACATCCGCGTGATCGAGGGCGACACGTGGGTGACTCCCGACCAGAGCTACACGGCGGGCAGCCAGTCCAACAAGGTGCAGTACGGCCTCACCGGCGGGCTGCGCCAGGCCGCGGCCGAAGCGCGCCTCGCCCTGCTGAACATGGCGTCGGCCCAGCTCGGCGTCCCCGCCGACCAGCTCACCGTCACCGACGGCGTGGTCAGCGGCGGCGGGCAGAAGGTCTCCTACGCGCAGCTGATCGGCAACCGGACGTTCGACCTCGCGATCACCGGCAAGGCGGTTCCCAAGACCTTCCAGCAGTACAAGGTCGTCGGCACGTCGGTGCCGCGGGTCGAGGTCCCGGCCAAGGCGCTCGGCGAGTTCGAGTACGTGCAGTACGTGAAGGTGCCCGGGATGGTCCACGCCCGCGTGGTGCGGCCGCCGACCTTGGACTCCAAGCTCGTCAAGGTCATCGGCTTCCCGCACCATCGCAAGCCTGCCGGCCTCGTCGCCGTCGTGGCCAAGGGCAGCTTCGTCGCGGTCGTCGCCGAGCAGGAGTACCAGGCGATCCAGGCCGCGGAGGCGCTGCAGCTGCAGTGGAACACGGCGCCGCTGCCGAGCTTCGACAACCTCTACAACGACCTGCGCACGCTGTCGCCGACCACCGACCGCGTCCTCATCGACACCAAGGACGTCGACGGCGCCCTGGCCAATGCGGCCACCAAGGTCGAGGCGACCTACTACCACCCGATCCAGATGCACGGCTCGATGGGCACGTCGTGCGCGGTGGCGTCCGTCGAGGGGCAGACCGCGACGGTCTGGTCCGGGACGCAGGGCGTCTACCAGCTGCGCGGGGCGATCGCCACGGCGCTGGGGTTCCCGACGCCCAACGTCCACGTCGTCTACACCGAGGGCTCCGGCTGCTACGGGCTCAACGGCGCCGACAACGTCTCGCTGGACGCCGCGGTGATCTCCCAGCAGGTCGGCAAGCCGGTCCGCCTGCAGTACTCGCGCGCCGACGAGCACAAGTGGGAGAACTTCGGCCAGCCCTACGTCCACTCGATGCACGGCGGGCTCGACGCCAACGGCAACGTGTCCGTGTGGGACTTCGTCGCCTACACCGCCAGCCGCGGTGGCCGGCCCGGACCCCCCGCCAACCTCCCGACGGGCGTGATGATGGGCTTCACGGAGTCGCCGCTGGCCGCGTCGCCGCCGCCGACGCCGACGCAGAAGCCGAACACGGTCGACAACTCCAACTCGGGGCCGTCGTACGTCATCCCCAGCCAGCGGCTGGTCAGCCACAGCGGACCGCACGCGTTCATGGCGGGTCCGCTGCGGTCGCCCAACCGGATCCAGAACACGTGGGCCAACGAGTCGTTCATGGACGAGCTGGCCCACGCGGCGGGGGCGGACGCGGTCGCGTTCCGCCTCAAGCACCTCGCCGACCAGCGCCTGATCGACGTGATCAACCTGTCGGCGAAGATGGCCAAGTGGGAGACGCGCCCGTCGGCCAGCAAGATCGGCGGCGGCCGGTACAAGACCGGCCGCGGCATGGCGGCCATGGTCTACGAGGGCGACAACGGCTACAACTCCGCCGTCTTCCAGGTCACCGTCGACACGCAGACCGGGAAGGTCGTCGTCGACAAGGTGTGGACGGCGCAGGACTGCGGCCCCGTGCTCAACCCCGACGGGATGAAGGCGCAGGCCGAGGGCTGCCTCATGCAGACGATCAGCCGGGCGCTGATCGAGGAGGTCAAGTGGAAGACCGACGGCATCACGTCGGTCGACTGGGAGACCTACCCGGTGATCCGCTTCAACGCGATGCCCGAGACGTTCGAGTTCCAGGCGATCAACCGCCCGGACGTGACGGTGATGGGCGCCGGCGAGGTGCTGATCACCAACGGGCCGGCCGCGATCGCCAACGCGATCTTCGACGCGACGGGCGTGCGGCTGCGCCAGCTGCCCATGACGCCGGCCCGGGTCCTCGCGGCCCTCAAGGCGTAGCGACCGAGGACTCCGCCGCCGCGGCCCTGGTCGCGGCGGCGGCGCTCAGTCGGGCACGTCGGGGTAGGCGATGATCTCGACGTGCTGGCCGCCGGGCGCCTGCAGGTAGAACGAGCGCGTCCCGTCGCGGTGGGGCTCGATCTCGAGGCCGTGCTCGACGGCGAGCTCCTCCAGCTCATCGCTGCCGACCCGCCACGCGAGGTGGTCGGGATGCTGGTCGGCGGTGACGAAGGCGAGCTTCACGCCGCCCGCGTCGATGAGTCCCCACGTCGCGTCCTCGTACAGGACGGTGGTCTGCGGGAGCATCTCCCGCCACCAGGCGATGGCGGCCCCGATGTCGGGCACCTGCTGGGCTGCGTGGTCGAATCGCATGGACACTGGTAATGTAGGTGCCCGTCAGCCGATAGTCGCAGCCATCCACGCAGCCGGCACCGCGCCACATACGCGGTCGTCCAGGATGGGGTCCGTGAGCGTTGACCGCCCTTCGCGGGGGCGCAGCCATGCGCTGTGCTAATTTAGTACGTCGCGCGCTTTGCCCGAGCGCGTGACCCCCACTCGCCTCTCGCACCTTCGACCCTTCCAGAGGAGTCGCCGTCTTGGCTTCCGTTGACAACACGCGCACGCGCCGTACCTTCGCGCGCCTGTCCAAGCCCCTCGAGGTCCCGAACCTCATCGACATCCAGCGCCGCTCGTTCGCGTGGCTCACGGATCCCGAGAAGGGGGGCCTCCGCGAGACGATCGACGACATCACGCCGATCGAGGACTACACCGGCAACCTCGCCGTCGACTTCGGCGAGTTCACCTTCGACGAGCCCGTCGCCTCCATCGACGAGTGCCGCGAGAAGGATCTCACCTACGCGCGTCCGCTGACCGTCACGGTCGCGTTCGTCAACCGCGAGACCGGCGAGATCCGCGAGCAGTCCGTCTTCATGGGCGACTTCCCGTGGATGACCGAGCGCGGCACGTTCATCATCAACGGCACCGAGCGCGTCGTCGTCACGCAGCTGGTCCGTTCCCCCGGCGCCTACCTGATGGAGCCGAAGGATCGCGAGAAGCAGGTCTTCATCGCGAACCTGATGCCGGCTCGCGGCTCGTGGCTCGAGCTCGAGATCGACAAGAAGGGCAAGGTCTTCGTCCGCATCGACCGCAAGCGCAAGCTTCCGGTGACGGTGCTGCTGCGGGCCATGGGCTACGCCAGCGACGAGGAGATCCTGCGCCTCTTCGACAACTCGCTCTACATCCGCAACACGATCGACAGCGACACCGAGGTCACCAAGACCGAGGAAGGCGCCCTGATCGAGCTGTTCAAGAAGCAGCGTCCCGGTGAGCCGCCGAGCGTCGACAACGCACGCGCGCTCCTGAACCAGCTCTTCTTCGACCCCAAGCGCTACGACCTCACCCGGGTCGGTCGCTACAAGCTGAACTCGCGTCTCAACCTCGATATCGACCTCGAGACGCGGACCTTGACGCACGACGACATCCTGGCCCTGGTCAAGGAGCTCGTCACGCTTCCGAAGCTGCTCGGCATGCCCGAGGAGCCGGAGGTCGAGATCAAGGACTACGCGGCCGAGTCCCAGGCCATGCCGCGCGAGCCGATCGTCGAGCACCTCGACGAGTACGAGCACTTCGGCAACCGCCGTCTGCGGACCGTCGGCGAGCTCATCCAGGAGGCCTTCCGCATCGGCCTCTACCGGATGGAGCGCGTCGTGCGCGAGCGCCTCACCACCGAGGACGCCGACACGATCACCCCGCAGACGATCATCAACATCCGCCCGGTCGTCGCGGCGCAGAAGGAGTTCTTCGGCTCCTCGCAGCTGTCGCAGTTCATGGACCAGACGAACTCGCTGTCCGGTCTGACCCACCGCCGCCGCCTTTCGGCGCTCGGCGCGGGCGGACTGACCCGTGAGCGCGCGCCGATCGAGGTGCGCGACGTGCACCCGACGCATTACGGCCGCATGTGCCCGATCGAGACGCCGGAGGGACCGAACATCGGCCTCATCGGCTCCCTGTCGAGCTACGCCGAGGTCTCCGAGCACGGCTTCGTCACGACGCCCTACCGGGTCGTCAAGAACGGCAAGCTGACCGACGAGATCGTCCACCTGGACGCCACCCAGGAGGAGGAGCAGCTCGTCGCGCAGGCCGACACGCCGCTCACCGACGACGGCACCCTCATCGGCGAGGAGATCCTCTGCCGCACCCAGGCCGGTCAGTACGTGACCGTCCCGGGCACCGAGGTCGACCTCATGGACGTCTCGCCGCAGCAGATCTGGTCCGTCGCCACGGCGATGATCCCGTTCCTCGAGCACGACGACGCCAACCGCGCCCTGATGGGCAGCAACATGCAGCGTCAGGCCGTGCCGCTGCTGAAGACGGATGCCCCGGTCATCGGCACCGGCATGGAGCGCCGTGCGGCCCTCGACACCGGTGACGTGATCATCACGAAGCGCGGTGGCACCGTGGCCTTCGTCGACGCGACCCACATCACGATCGAGACGCCCGAGGGCGAGCGCGACGAGTACATCCTCCAGAAGTTCATGCGGTCCAACCAGGGCACGCTCATCCACCAGAAGCCGCTGATCAAGCCGGGCGAGATCGTGGAGGCCGGCGACGTGCTGGCCGACGGCTCCTCGACCGATCACGGCGAGATGGCGCTGGGCAAGATCCTGATGGTCGCCTTCATGTCCTGGGAGGGGTACAACTTCGAGGACGCGATCATCCTCTCCAAGCGCCTGGTCAAGGACGACGAGCTCACCTCGATCCACATCGAGGAGTATGAGATCGACGCCCGCACGACCAAGCTCGGCGACGAGGAGATCACCCGCGACATCCCGAACCGCAGCGAGGAGTCGCTGCGCAACCTCGACGACCGCGGCATCGTCCGCGTCGGCGCCGAGGTCGGCTCGGGCGACCTGCTCGTGGGCAAGGTCACGCCGAAGGGCGAGACCGAGCTGACGGCCGAGGAGAAGCTGATCCGCGCGATCTTCAAGGAGAAGGCGCGTGAGGTCCGTGACACCTCGCTCAAGGTCCCGCACGGCGAGGGCGGCGTCGTCATCGACGTCATGACCTTCTCGCGCGAGAACGGCGACGACCTGCCGCCCGGGGTCAACGACCTCGTGCGCGTCTTCGTCGCCAAGAAGCGCAAGATCTCCGAGGGCGACAAGCTCGCCGGACGCCACGGCAACAAGGGCGTCATCTCGAAGATCGTCGACGAGCAGGACATGCCGTTCCTCGAGGACGGCACGCCGGTCGACGTCATCCTGAACCCGCTGGGCGTCCCGTCGCGCATGAACGTCGGCCAGATCCTGGAGACCCACCTCGGGTGGGCCGC
>JAOPZL010000021.1 GCA_025964175.1 Solirubrobacterales bacterium | reverse complement strand
CATCGCGCGAGCCTGGCGACGCCCTACGCCCGGCCCGAGGTCGCGCTCGCGGGGGCGCGCGCGACCGAGCCGCCCGACCTCGGCGGTCGCGACCCGCTGCGCCGCGAGCTGCTGCGCCAGGCGTTCGCCACCCGGCTTCCCGAGCTGCTGCGCTACGCGGACCGCGACTCGATGGCCCACGCCCGCGAGGTCCGCCTGCCGTTCCTGGACCGCCGCATCGCCGAGTACGCGCTCTCGCTCCCACCCGACCTGCTCTACCGCGACGGCGAGACCAAGGCCGTGCTGCGCCGAGCGTTGCGCGACGTGGTGCCCGAGCCGGTGCTCGCGCGCCGGGAGAAGGTCGGCTTCGAGCCCCCGCAGGCCCGCTGGCTGGCCGAGCCCGCGCTGCGCGACCGCGCCCGCGAGGTGCTGCTGGACGGCGACGCGTTGACCGCGCCGTACGTCGATCGCACGGTGCTGGAAGCCGACGGGCGCAACGGCGCCTGGCGCGATCACGCGGGACTGTGGCGGGCGCTGAACCTGGAGCTGTGGCTGAGGGGCACGGCGTGAGCGCGACGAGCGAACGCGCCCCACGGTCGCTACGGGGCCCCGCATGACCCGCGTCTTGCACGTCCTGCCCCACCCCGGAGGCGGGGCGGAGACCCACATCGACCTGCTGGAGCGCCTGCCGGGCACGGTTCACGAGCGCGTCAGCCTGTCGACCGGGCGCACGCCGGTGCAGGGCGCGCTCTCGATCCCGCGCAACTGGCCGCGGATCCTGCGCGCCGCCCGCGCCGCCGACCTCGTCAACGTGCACGGCGACCTCCCGGCGATGCTGTCGGTGCCGATGCTGCGCGGCGGCCCGTCGCTGTGGACGACGCACGGGCTGCACTTCTCCCGGCGCTCGGCGGGCCTGCGCGGCGCGCTCGTCGACCGCGCCCTGACCGCCGCCTGTCGCGCTGCGGACATCACGGTGTGCACGAGCGCGGCGGAGCGCGACGAGCTGGCGCACCTGCACGCGGGGCGGCTGGAGGTCGTCTACAACGCCGTCGACCCTGCGCCGGTCATCGACCGCGACGCGGTGCGCGCCGAGCTCGGGCTGGATGGCGACGACGTCGCGATCCTCTACCTCGGCCAGATCGAGGAGCGCAAGGACCCGCTGCTCGCGGTGCGCGCCGCCGCCGGCATCCCCGGCGCGGTGATGCTCATTGCCGGCGAGGGACCGCAGGAGGCCGAGCTGCGCGCGGCGGGCGCGCGGATGCTGGGCTTTCGCCGCGACCCCGAGCGCGTGCTCGCCGCCGCCGACGTGCTCGTCATGCCCTCCCGCCACGAGGGCCTCTCGTTCGCCGTGATCGAGGCGATGGCGGCGGGGGTCGCCTGCGTCGTCTCCGACGGCCCCGGCAACCCGGAGGCGGTCGCCGATGCCGGGATCGTCTTCCCGGCGGGCGACGAGCCGGCCCTGCGCGCCGCGCTCACGCGCCTGACGTCAGATCCGGCCCAGCGTGACCGCCTGGCGGACGCCGCCCGCGCCCGAGCCGCCGCGACGTTCTCCGTCGACGGCTTCCTGGAGCGCATGGGCGCGCTCTACGCCGCGGCGCTCGCGGCGGGTTGATGCCCGCCGCGCTCGCGTCGTCCTAGGCGGCGGCCGGCTGCGGGCTCGGCGTCGCCATCCCGCCGCCGTTGCTCGAGGCGCCGGCGGCGGCCAGCTTGGCCGCCTCGCGCTTGCCCAGCTCGATCGCGGCCAGCGCGCCGGCGGCACCGGCGGCCAGGACTGCCAGCGCGGCGATCGGACCGGAGTCCTCGTCGACCACGGCGAGCACCGCCCCGAGCAGGACGAGGTTGTACTCGTAGCCGCCCTCGGTGGCGAAGAAGCCCTTCTCGGCGTGGACCTTGATGATCGCGGTGATCATCGTGGAGGTCAGCGCGGTGGCGGCCACCGGGGTGGCGATCCCGGCGGCCAGCGCCAGGCCTCCGCCGAACTCCGAGACGCCGGCGGCCGCGGCGTTGCGCTTGCCCGGCGCCATCTGGAGCCCGCCCTCGAAGAACTGCCCCGTCTGCTCCAGGCCGGGTCCGCCGAACCAGCCGAACAGCTTCTGTGCGCCGTGCGCGGCGAACGCGCCGCCGACGACGACTCGCAACACGGTGTGCCCAAGCTTCATCTGCTCACTGCCCTTCCATCGCTCGCTTGCTCATCGGGTCCACGTCCCGATGCAGCCTTCCCGAGCTTCCAACTTCCCCGTCGAGCCGCGGTCCGAACCATGGTCCGGTTCAGGGCGCCTGGCCGAGCCGCCGCCGCCGTGCGCGCTTGAGGCCCAGCGGCGTCAGGTACGACACCGACGGAGCGACCAGGCCGCCGATCCCCCGCAGCGAACGCCGGCGCATCAGCGCGCGCAGGCGGATGCCGATGGCCTCGCGGGTCTGGGCCCGCTCGGCCCGCGCGGCGACGTTCCCCGCGCCCATCACGCGGGTGGCCAGCGGCTCGTCCAGCGCGATGACCTCCCAGCGCTCGGCCAGGCGCAGCCACAGGTCGTACTCCATCGCGTAGCGGTAGCGCGGGTCGTAGCCGCCGACGGCCCGCACGGCGTCGCGACGGAACGCCGCCGACGTGTTGGGGATCGGGTTGAAGCGCATCAGCACGCCACGCACGTCGCCGGAGGCGAACGTGGTCCGGGGAGCGAGCGCGCGGCCGGCCTCGTCGACCTCGTGCATGCGGCAGCCGACGGCCGCCACCGCCGGCGAGGCCGACAGCGCGGCGAGCTGGCGCTCCAGCCGCGTCGGGTCGGAGTAGTCGTCGGCGTCCTGGATGGCGATGAACGGCGCCCGC
The DNA here is from genome assembly GCA_025964175.1 of Solirubrobacterales bacterium. Taxonomy (GTDB): domain Bacteria; phylum Actinomycetota; class Thermoleophilia; order Solirubrobacterales; family Solirubrobacteraceae; genus Capillimicrobium. The sequence continues at coordinate 3,837 of JAOPZL010000021.1, read as the reverse complement.
GCCGAATCGATCCCCGCGTTCAGCGAGCGGGCGATCCCGACGTTGCGCCCCATCGACAGGACCCGCACCCGCGGGTCGTCCTCGGCCGCGGCGAGGGCCACGGCCCGCGACTCGTCGCGCGACCCGTCGTCGACCACGATCAGCTCGAGGTCGGTGACGGTCTGGGCGAGGATGGCGTCGATCGCGCGACGCAGGGTCGGGGCGCTGTTGTACGCCCCGATGAGGACCGAGACCCTCATCGCTTGCGCGCGTAGATCTCGGCGACCTGCTCGACCGAGCGCGACAGCGCGACGCGCGGGGCGTTGCGCTGGAACCAGGCGGCGGTCGACTCGCGCAGGTCCATGCCCGCGGCGTGGATCTCGAGGATCGCGGAGGCGAGGTCGTCGGCCGAGGTCGAGGCGGCGACGATGCCGTTCTCGCGGTCGTCCACGAGCTCGGTCGCGGCGTTGTCGGGGTCGGCGACGACGATCGACGGCGTGCCCCACGAGGCCGCTTCGACGACGACCATCCCGTAGCCCTCGCGCCGTGACGGCAGCATCATGCACAGCGCCCGCGACATCGTCTCGTCGATGCGCTCGCCGTCGACGAAGCCGGGCAGCTCGATGACGTCCTCCAGGCCGTTGGCGACGACGAGCTCCTCGACGCGCTCGCGCTCGGGGCCGTCGCCGAAGATCACGCAGCGCAGCTCGGGCAGCTGCAGGCGGGCGCGCACGATCGCGGGGACGATGTCGGGAACGCGCTTCTCGGGGATGTGGCGCCCGGCGAACATGACGAGCGGCACCGACTCGTGCACCGCGCTGCGCGTGTGCGATCCGGTGTAGAGGCCGCTGAGCACGGTGACGGGGTCGCGCATGCCCTCCTCGCGGCAGCGCTCGGCGGTCATCCGCGCGAAGCAGAACGCCCGCTGGCGGATCTTCAGGCACAGCCGCTGGATGGCCCACCCGACGAAGCCCTTCGCCCGGCCCAGGTACTCGTTCCAGTAGTCGCGGGTCCAGACCTCGTGCCAGTCGACGAACAGCGAGAAGCCGTGGACGCGGCGCGCGGCGGCGGCGGCGATGACCGAGAAGTACGGGAACGCCGCGGTGTGGACGATGTCGTAGTCGCGGCCGTGGCGCAGGAGGTGCCAGAAGACGCCGAGTCCGAAGACGACCGGCGGCAGGATCTTGCGCCGGCCGCCCGGGGTGTAGAGCGACATCTCCCCGGTCACCGGGACGACCCGCACGCCGGGCACGCCCGCGTCGGTGCCCTTGGGCCACTGGCGGCGGGTGATGTAGGTCACCTCGTGGCCGGCCTCCGCGAGCCGTTCGCCCAGGTTGCGGTACCAGCGCTCCGCTCCGCCGATGGTGTGCGGGTAGATGCAGTCGTAGACGAGGCAGATGCGCATGGCGGCGCAGGAGCCTACTTCGGTTCGCTTCAGACCCCGTCGTCGCGCAGCGCGCGCAGGGCCGCCCAGACCGTCGCCGCGGGCACGCCGATCACCGCGAGCAGGCCGACGAGGGCGAGCGTGAACCAGCCGATGAACGGCGGATCGAACGCGGCGGCGCGCTGCAGCACCTCCTTGGGGTGCGAGGCGGCCGAGCGCGGTCCGCCGGAGAGCAGCACGAGGCCGAGCTTCGTCTCCGAGGGCCTCCCGTCCACCGTCGTCGTGGACCGCGAGCGCACGCGGGCCTCGCGGGATCCGGCGAGGATCGCGCTCTGGCCCGAGCGCTGCGCGGTCTGGACGCACACCGTCGTGAGGGCCGAGCGGCTCGGCGCCGGGATCCGCGTGTCGTAGACGCCGTCGCTGCCCGTGCCGGCGCCGGCGCCGGCCGGGGACAGCACCTGCGCCCGGTAGCCCTCGCCGTGGACGGTCACGCGCAGCTGGGGGACCTCCGGGGTGGGGGCGCCGCTGTAGATGCGGATCACGCGGGTGCCGGGCGACAGCGCGACCGCGTCCTCGCACGCCTGCTGGCCGGGCTTCAGCGTGATCGGCGTCATGTCGTGCAGCGGGGCGGGCGTCGCCACCGCGGTCACCGCGTCGCGCGGGTGGTGCAGGACCTTGGCGATCCCGAAGGCGCCGACGACGAGGAAGACGGCCATCGTGGCCAGCGCGAGCCTACGCATCGAAGCGCACCACGGTGAGGAGGAGGCCGGCGACCGAGAGCGCCGCGCCGGAGGCCAGGACGGCCGACCCCAGGACGACCTTCGCCCGGGGCGGGACGGAGGCGACGACGGCGGTCAGCGCGATCGCGAAGACCGACACGAGCGGGAGCAGGTAGCGGCCGGCCAGCAGCGAGGCGTGCGGCGGTGCCGCGAGGTCCTGCCAGGCGGCGACATGCAGCAGGAGGAGCGTCGAGACGACGAAGCCGAGCAGCACGACGGCCTGCGCGGCATGGGCGCGAACGCGCTCCCAGCGGCGCGCGAAGACGACGACCAGCGCGATCAGGCCGAGCCCCTGGGCGACCTGGAGAGCGCGGTAGACGGCGTCGGCGTAGTGGACCTCCAGCGAGCCGAACTCACCGCCGAGGAACTGCTCGACGAAGATCTGGCGGTAGCCGAGGACGACGTCGGCCGGGGGTGGCGCCATCCCGGTCAACGGGGAGAAGTAGAACTGCCAGACGTAGTCCAGCAGCCCCGAGAGGTCGCCGAGCCCGCTGGAGGAGGAGCCGGTCACCTCGCCGCTGAACGAGGTCGTGCCGGCGTGGCCGTTGGAGATGGCGATCGCGGTGAGCACGCCGATCGCGGCCAGGAGGACGGCGCCGGCGCCGAGCCCGAGGAGCCGTCCTGCGCTCACGTCGCGGCGACCGCGCCACAGGACCATCAGGATCACCAGCGCGATCGGCGGCAGGAGCGCGAGCCCGCGGGCGTGGATGAGGACGGCGAGCGCAGCGAGCACGCCGAGGCCCAGCAGCGTGGCTGGTCGCGGGCCGATCCGCACGGCGGCCAGCGACAGCGCGATCGCCGCCGTGGAGACCGCGGTCAGCGCGATGTCGGGGTTGATGACGCCCGACATGAAGGTGACCATCGGCAGCAGCGCGATCGCTCCGGTGCCGACGGTGCGCGCGAAGACGCCGGCGCGGCGGAACACCTCGCCGATCGCCAGCCACCCGCAGCCGATGACGATCCACAGCAGCGGGAGGTTGGCCAGGCGCATGAGCAGCAGGCGCGTCGGCAGCGACCACCCACGGCCGACCTGGTAGGCGATCGCGTCGTAGCCGTAGTACAGCGGCGGGTTCTGGGCCAGCGGGTTCGGTCCGGTGCCGTCGCCCCGGTCGGCGTCACGTACCGCCCGCTCCCAGGCAGCGCGCTCGGCGGCCGACCAACCCGGCCGCGCGGTGGCGACGCCGATCACCGAGTCGAGGTTGCGCCAGCCGATCAGCGCCTCCATCTCGGAGGAGACGGGCTTGCCGTCGGTGTCGCCCGCGTGCGGCCCGTGGCCGGTCTGCGCCAGCTGCTGGACGTAGGCGGCGTGACCCGATTCATCGGGTCCCGAAAGCGGGGGCGTGAAGAGTGCCCAGCCGATCGACAGCACCGTGGCGGCAGCGAGCAGCGCGGCCAGCGGCCGCGGGAATGCCGAAGCTCGCGCCCGCCAGTTCCTGCTCAACATCTACCTAGCAGGCTATCCACAGCGGTGAAGATCGGAAACATCCGCAGCGACCTTCTACGATGTCAGCGCCGGAAACCACGCGACATTCGCGTGCGCGGCGCGATGGGAGCCTTCTGAATGAGCCCGATCGAGAGCACCGAGACGCGTCCCCCGGACGCGCCCGTCCAGACGCCTCTGGTGTCCGTGGTCATCCCGTGTCTGAACGAGGCCGAGAACATCGAGGAGTGCGTCCGTCGCGCGCTGACCGCGAT
>JAOPZL010000005.1 GCA_025964175.1 Solirubrobacterales bacterium | reverse complement strand
AGATCTTCACGCCCGTCGGTATCCCGATCAGGAAGGAGCTCATCATGAAGAAGACGAGCACCACCGTCGGGCTCGGCGTCGTGAACATGTGGTGGGCCCACACGAGCAGGCCGAGGAAGGCGATGACCACGGTCGCGCCGGCGATCGCCTTGTAGCCGAAGATCGGCTTGCGGGCGAAGACGGGCAGGATCTCGGAGACGATGCCGAAGGCCGGCAGCACCATGATGTAGACCTCGGGGTGCCCGAAGAACCAGAACAGGTGCTGCCAGAGCAGCGGCGAGCCGCCCTCCGCCGGGTTGAAGAAGTGGGTGCCGAAGTGGCGGTCCGTCAGCAGGAGCGTCACGGCGCCCGCGATGACCGGCAGTGCCAGGATGAGCAGGATCGCGTAGACGAGGATCGTCCACACGAACAGGGGCAGACGGCCCCAGCCCATGCCCGGAGCGCGCATGTTGGCGATCGTGACGTAGAAGTTCACCGCGCCGACGAGCGACGAGAGGCCGGTGAGGTGGACGAGGAAGATCCATGCGTCCTGGCCACCCGAGGGCGTGAACGCCTCCGCGGACAGCGGCACGTAGCTCGTCCAGCCGGCCTCCGGCGGCGTCCAGAAGAGCGACGCGTAGAAGACGATGCCGCCGGCGAGCAGCAGCCAGTAGCTGAGCGCGTTGAGGCGGGGGAACGCCATGTCGCGCGCGCCGATCATCAGCGGCAGGAAGTAGTTGCCGAAGCCGGCCATGATCGGCACGACGAACAGGAAGATCATCGTCGTCCCGTGCATCGTGAACAGCGCGTTGTAGGTCTCCGGCGTGAGCAGCGTGTTCTCCGCGGTGCCCAGCTGGAGGCGGATCATCAGCGCCTCGACGCCGCCCATCAGGAAGAAGACGAACGTCGTGACGAGGTAGAGGATCCCGATCTTCTTGTGATCGGTGGTGGTGAGCCAGTCGATCACGCCGCTGCGCTCCCGCTCCACCGAGTGCGCGGTGATCTGCGGGACCGGAGCGAGGCTCGGCGTTGTTGCGGTGTCAGCAGCCATGATGGGTCTCAGGGGGTAGCTTGGGGATCGTTGGCCAGCTTGCCGTGCGACGCGGCGACTGCCGTGTTCGCCGCGGCGATGTCGGCCTTCTGCTTCGCGATCCACGCCGTGTACTCGTCCGGCGGGACCGCGCGGACCTGAGCGACCATGTTGGCGTGGTTGCGCCCACACAGCTCAGCGCACTGGCCCCGGTAGACGCCCGGCTTGGAGATCTTGAACCAGGCGTAGTTGGTGTAGCCGGGGATGGCGTCCATCTTGCCGCCGAGCTTCGGGATCCACCACGAGTGGGCGACGTCGATCGCGCGGATGTTCAGCGTGACCGTCACGCCGATCGGGACCACCATCTCGGTGTAGGAGAAGGCGTCGTTGCTGGGGTTGTCGTCGCCGTCCGGGTACCGGTAGCGCCAGACGTACTGCTGGCCGGTGACGTCGATGTCCAGCGAGCGCCCGTCCGAGGGGACCTTCTTCTCGCCGTGCGCGACGACCGGGAAGGTCAGCGCGGCGGCCGAGGCGTCGGAGTTCTCCGGATCGCGGATGCCCGGGAGGGCGGCGAAGGTCACCACGGCGAGGACCACGAGGATCACCGCGGCGCCGACGGTCCAGCCGATCTCCAGGCGTGTGTTGCCGTGGATCTGGGCGGCGACGGCGCCCTTGCGGGCGCGGAACTTGATCAGTGTGTAGAGCAGAACGCCCTCGACCCCGACGAACACGACGATGCCCACGGCCAGCGTGAGCATGTACAGCGTGTGGATGCGGTCGGCGTTCGGCGAGCCGCCGTGCTCGGGCGAGATGAAGCCGGCCATCGCCGCAGGAGCGACGACGAGACTGGCGCCAACCGCGGCGAGCAGGGCGAGCGGGAAGATGTGACGACGGTTTGAGCGGGCCATTAGAGCGGCGGGGATGTTAGTGCAGGATCGGCCGGAACGGCCTCGACGTCAGACGAGTCAGCTTCCGCGGAAGGCGGGCTCGCGCTTCTGGACGAAGGCGGTGACGCCCTCGGCGAAGTCGTCGCTGGAGGCCATCTCCTGTTGGATTGCGGCCTCGAGCTCGAGCTGCTCGTCGAGACGACCGTAGACCATCGCGTTCAGCTGACGCTTGCTGCCCGCGTAGCTGCGCGTCGGTCCCGCGGCCAGTCGTCGGCCCAGCGCCTCCGACTCCGCCGGGAGTCCGGCGTCGGGGACGACCCGGTTGATCAATCCCCAGTCCAGCGCCGACTGGGCGCTCACGCGCTCGCCGAGCAGCGCGAGCTCCGCGGCACGGGCGAAGCCGACGCGCGCGGGGACGAAGATCGAGGAGCCGCCGTCGGGCACGAGCCCGATGTTGACGAAGGCGAGCAGGAAGTACGCCGACTCCGCCGCCACGATCAGGTCGCAGGCCAGCGCCAGCGAGAGGCCGATGCCGATCGCGCCGCCGTTGACGGAGGCGATCACCGGCTTCTCCATGTGGCGGATCCCGGTGATGATCGGGTGGTAGGACTCGACGAGGATGCGGCGCAGGTCGGGCACGCCCTCCGGCGTGGCCTCGCGACCGCCGATGTCCTTCAGGTCGGCGCCGGAGGAGAAGGCGCGGCCGGCGCCGCGGATGAGCACGGCGCGGACGGCGTCGTCGTCGGCGACGGCGCGGACCGCGTCCAGCAGCTCGTCGCCGAGCGCGCGGTTCCAGGCGTTGAGGGCCTCGGGGCGGTTGAGCTCGATCGTGGCCAACCCGGCGGCGATCGAGAGCGAAACAGCGGCCATGTGCGCCACTCTATGGGCCATGCGACCCCTGATCGGCATCTGCGCCGCCCTCGAGCGCGCCCGTTGGTCCGTATGGGACCTCGAGGCATTCCTGCTCCCGCGCATGTACGTCGACGCCGTCCAGCGGGCCGGCGGCAGCGCCGTCCTGCTGCCCGTCGACCAGGGCTGGATCGACGACCCCGGCGAGCTGCTGGACCGCCTCGACGGGCTCATGCTCGCCGGCGGCTGCGACCTCGACCCCGCCTCCTACGGCGCCGAGCCCGACCCGCACACGATCGGCGTCGTGCCCGAGCGCGACGCGTTCGAGCTGGCACTGACCCGCGCCGCCTTCGAGCGCGACCTGCCCTACCTCGGCATCTGCCGCGGGATGCAGGTCATGAACGTCGCCGCGGGCGGCACGCTCATCCAGCACCTGCCCGACAGCCACGGCCACGACGACCACCGCCGCGTCCCGGGCTCGTTCGACGGCGCCGACCACGACGTGCGGCTGGCCGCGGGCTCGCTGGCCGCGCGCGCCGCCGGGGAGGAGCTGCACGCGACCAAGAGCCACCACCATCAGGGCGTGGGGGAGATCGGCGCCGGCCTGGAGGTCACCGGGCGGGCGACGCTCGACGACCTGCCCGAGGCGATCGAGCGCGCCGACCGGCGCTTCGCCCTGGGCGTCCAATGGCACCCGGAGGCCGACGAGACCAGCCGCCTGATCGCCGCGCTCGTCGCCGAGGCGGCCGAGCACGCGGCGGCCGTCCGGGGTGGCTGACCGCCGCGATCCGGGAGGGGGCGGCGCGGCGGGGCACGAGTACCCGTTCGGCCGCACAACGTCGTCGTTCTTCCTCGGCGGCGCGGCGGGGACGCGGTTGCGTCATCCGGGACAACTATGCTTCGTCACGCCGTGCGCCTGTCGACTGCCATGAAGGGCGTCGCGTGGGGCGTCGTCGCCGTGGGCGTTGCCGCCCCGCTCGCCAGGCGTAAGCTGCGCTTGCGGCCCCCGGTGGTGGCGGGCCTCGCCGCTTCCGCCCCGTTCGCCCTCTGCGTGGTGGTCCCGCGCTCGCGCAAGCGCGACGTCGTCGTCTGCGCCCTGCAGATGTGGATGTACCTCTCGCTGTACGAGATGCCCAACGACGATCCCGAGGCGCTCGAGAAGCGGGTCCACGTCCGCTACCCGGTGGACATCGACCGGGCGATCGGCCTGGGCGAGCTGCCCGGGGTGCGCCTCCAGCGTGCGCTGGCCAAGCGCGGCGGGCTGCGCAAGATGGACAAGGTCCTCGTGTGGGCGCACTGGATCTGGTTCCTCGTCCCGCACGGCACCGCCTTCTACATGCTGATCTTCCGCCGCGCGCGCTTCGAGCGCGGGGCGATCATGATCTACGCCGTGTTCGACCTCGGGGTGCTCGTCTACTGGGCGCTCCCCACGGCCCCACCGTGGTACGCCGCCCAGGAGGGCGTCATCGAGGCGCGCGAGGCGACCGAGCCCGCGCTGCGTCGCCTGATGGTCGAGCAGGGCCAGGCGTTCTGGCAGGAGCGCTGGGAGCCGATGTACAAGTCGCTGGCGGGCAACCCGCTGGCCGCGATGCCGTCGCTGCACTTCGCCACCTCCGCGATGGCCGCGTTCGTCCTCACCGACGCCGGCCCCGTCGAGGGCGTCGTCGGCTGGACCTACGCGCTGACGCTCGGGTTCGCCCTCGTGTACCTGGGCGAGCACTACGTCGTCGATCTCATCGCCGGCTTCGGGCTGGTGCTGGGCATCCGGGCGATGGAGCGGCCGATCACGCCGGTCCTGCGTCAGATCGGCGCGACGGTGGCCGCCCTCGAGGCACGAGCCGCACGCTGATGGCCGACGAGGTCCGGGTGCATCAGCCGGACGAGGCCAAGCCCGAGCCGCAGCCGACGCCGTCGTCGACGTCACCGCCGGTCGAGCCGCCGCCCGAGCACGAGCGGCCGCACACGATGAGCCCCTGGTCGCCGGCGACGGCGGTCGAGCTGGAGCGCGAGGCCTTCCACGACGAGGAGATGCCGCGCGTCCAGATGAGCCGGCGCACGATCGCGCTGGGCGTGCTGTTCCTCGTCACCCTCGCCGCGTTCCTGATCTTCGTCCTGCCCCAGATCGACGGTCTGGAGGACACGTGGCACCGGATCGAGAACGGCAACCCGTGGTGGCTGGCCGCCGCGGCGGTGTTCACCGTGCTGTCCTTCGGCGGCTACGTCGCGCAGTTCCACGGCATCTTCACGCCGGACGCGCCGCGCAAGCTGACGTCGTCGGAGGCCTACCAGATCTGCATGGCCGCGCTTGCGGCCAGCCGCCTCTTCTCCGCGGCCGGCGCCGGCGGCCTGGCGCTGCAGGCCTGGGCGATGCGCCGCGCGGGGATGACGCGGCGGATGGTCGCCGACCGCACGATCACCTTCCTGGTCCTGCAGTACTGGTTCTACACGGCCGTGATCGCGCTCTTCGGGCTCGCCCTGAACTTCGGGATCCTGCACGGCAAGGCGCCGTTCGCCCTCACGGTCATCCCGGCGATCCTGGCCATCGTCGCGATGGCGATCGCCGGCCTGATCGCGCTCACCCCGACCGACCTGCAGCGCCGGCTCGACGGCTGGGCCGGCGGGCACGGCCGAATCGCGAAGCTGGCCCAGCGGCTGGCGACCGGCCCCGCCGCGGCCTCCGCCGGGGTGCGCGCGGCGATCGTCCACGTCGTCCGTCTGGACGGGGCGCTCGCGGGTGCGGCGGCCTACTGGGCCTTCAACGTCGCCGTGCTCTGGGCCGCGTTCCACGCGTTCGGCGACCCGCCCGCGCTCGGCGTCCTGGTGATGATCTACTTCATCGGGATGCTCGGGAACCTGCTGCCGGACCCGGGCGGCGTCGGAGGGGTCGACGGTGGGATGATCGGGGCTTCACTCGCCTTCGGCGTGAGCAGCGACCTGGCGGTCGTCTCGGTCCTCACCTACCGTGCGTTCGCCTTCTGGCTCCCGACGATTCCGGGCATCATCGCGTACTTCCAACTGCGCCGAACCGTGGCACGCTGGCGCGCGCAAGGAGCTTGACGAACATGGGTACTATACAAAGTGAAGTGACCCAGACAATCGAGAACGTCATCATCATCGGTAGCGGGCCTGCCGGGTACACGGCCGCCCTCTACACGTCGCGTGCCAACCTCAGTCCGCTGCTCGTGGAGGGCTTCGCCTGGGGCGGGCTGCTCCAGCAGACGACCGAGGTCGAGAACTATCCCGGCTTCCGCGACGGGATCATGGGCCCCGAGCTCATGACGACCATGCGCGCGCAGGCGGAGCGCTTCGGCACGCGCTTCATCACCGACATGGCCACGAAGGTCGAGCTCTCCGACGAGCCCGGCGGCATCCACAAGGTGTGGGTCGACGAGGACGAGCTGCATCTCGCGCGCACGGTCATCCTGGCCATGGGCGCCGAGCACAAGAAGCTCGGTGTGCCCGGCGAGGAGGAGCTCGGCGGACGGGGCGTCAGCTACTGCGCGACCTGCGACGCCGCCTTCTTCAAGGACACGCACACGGTGATCGTGGGCGGCGGCGACTCCGCGATGGAGGAGGCGATCTTCCTGTCGAAGTTCGCCAGCAACGTGGACATCGTCCACCGTCGTGACGAGTTCCGCGCGTCGAAGATCATGCTCGACCGTGCCGCGTCGATCGACAACATCCACTTCAAGACGCCGTTCACCGTCGAGCGCTTCGAGTCCGTCGAGGGCGACAAGCTCCCGACCGCCCGCCTCGTGAACACGGAGACCGGCGAGACCGACTCGCTGCCGAACGTCGGCACGTTCATCGCCATCGGCCACGAGCCGCAGTCGGAGATCGTCGTCGGCCAGATCGACACCGACGACGAGGGCTACGTCAAGGTCGAAGGCCGCTCCACCCGCACCAACCGCCCCGGCGTCTTCGCCGCCGGCGACCTGGTCGACTCCACCTACCGCCAGGCGGTCACGGCCGCCGGCTCGGGCTGCCAGTCGGCCCTGGACGCGGAGTGGTACCTCCGCGACACGCCGAGCATCCCCACCCCTCCCGGCCTCCCCGAGGGAGACCTCGCCGAGGCGCAGTGGGCGCCCACCGTCCGCTGACCGGACCGCCGTCGCTGCACGGAACGCGCCCGCTCCGAGCTCGGCTCGGGCGGGCGCTTCTCGTTGCGGGGGTGGTGCGCTTGGCTCGGGCCTGGGACCCCGGTTTTGGGGCCGGGCGGGCCGGGCGGGCCGGGGTGCGGGACGGCATCCCCGCCCTGGGTGCATAACGTCCCGCACCCCCAAGCCCGCGCAGGCGGAACCCGCCCGGACGGCTGAGGGACCGCGAACCTTCGGTGGGGCGTTTCCGCGCGGCGACGCGCGCCGGCCGACGCCCGATCCGTGCGCTACGCGGCTCGGGCCACAGCCGCCGCCGCGCACGGCGATGCCCCGGACGTCGCTCCGACGTCCACGCCGAGCCATTGCGGCAGCGCGCGGTCGTCGGCCGTCGGGACGATCGCGCCGTCCACCGGCGCGTACTCCCAGCGCGTTCCCGTCGCGACCAGCGACGCGATCGCGTTGACCAGCCGGTCGGCGTCCTCCCGCCGGCTCGCGACGCCGAAGCTCGCACGCAGCGCCCCGTGGACGGCGCCCAGGCGGGCCACCAGCTGGTGGGCGCAGAAGCGGCCGTCGCGCACGCCGATGCCGTGCTCGGCCGACAGGTAGGCGGCGACGTGCTCGGGGCTCCAGCCGTCGACGCTGAACGTGACGACGCCGATCGCGCCGTCGCTGTCGGGCCAGATGCGGTGCAGGGTCACGCCGTCGATGGCCGCGAGGCCGGCGATCGTGCGCTCGCGCAGCGCGCGCTCGTGGCCCTCCAGCGCACCCGGCTCGAGCGCGTCCAGCGCTTCGCACGCCGCGGCGATCGCGACGGCGCCGAGCAGGTTCGGCGTGCCCGCCTCGTGACGCGCCGGGCCGTCGGTCCAGTCGACGCCGTCGGAGCGCACGTCGCGGACCGCTCCGCCGCCGGCCAGGTACGGGGTGCCCGCGTCCAGCCAGTCGGTGCGGCCGATCAGGACGCCGGCACCGTAGGGCGCGTAGAGCTTGTGGCCGGAGAGGACGACGTAGTCGGCGCCGAGCTCGCTCAGCGAGAAGCGCCGGTGCGGGGCCAGCTGGGCGGCGTCGACCACGACGCGCGCGCCGACCTCGCGGGCGATCGCGACGATCTCGGCGATCGGCAGGAGCTCGCCGGTGACGTTCGACGCGCCGGTGACGGCGACGAGCGCCGTGCGCCGGCGCGCGACGGCGAGCCGCAGGCGGCGCAGCGTCTCCTCCAGCGTGTCCCCGATCGTCACGCTGCGGTGCGCGCGGCCGCGCCAGGGCAGCAGGTTGGCATGGTGCTCGGAGTCGAGGAAGACGACGTCGCCGGCCCGGTCGGGGACGCAGCTCGCCAGCAGGTTCAGGGCGTCGGTGGTGTTCCGCGTGAAGAGGACGGCGTCGTCCTCGCGCGCGCCGACGAACCGCGCGACCGTGCCGCGCGCGGCCTCGTACAGCGCGGTGGAGACCTGCGAGGGGAGCCCGGCGCCGCGGTGGACGGAGCCGTAGTAGGGCAGGATCCGCGTGACGCGCTCGGCCACCGCGGCGAGCGCCGGAGCGGTCGCCGCCTGGTCGAGATTGGCGTAGCGGACCTCACCGCCGCCGACCAGCGGGACGCGCAGCTCCTCGCCGACGACCGGCAGCAGACCGCGATCGCCGGGACGGACAGGGTGCGACGGGATGACCTCGTAGAGCGACATCGTGAACCTCGTTGTGGGTGTGCGGACCCACGCTGCGGGAGGTCCACGGATTGCCATTGGCCTGGTCTTCACCCGGGGCACCCCATCCGTGGTGGAGGGTTGCCGGCCAGCAAGCCGGGGCTACGCGCTGGCACTCGTGACCGCGACGGACGCTAGCACGCCTCGCCGGAAACCGCACCTACGCGGTGGACATTCGTTGGAGGCGATCTCTCGCTGGTCGGGCTAGGCGCGTAGGTACAGCGGGTTGCCGAGCACCCATGTGCGCGGACGCCCGCGATGGTGCAGATGGGCGCTCACGCGGAAGACCCCCGGGCCGTCCGCGACGAACCGCAGCTCGCGTGCGTCGGTGGCCGTCGCGACGAGCTCGCCGTCGCGCCACAGCCGCAGCTCCGCCGGGCGGGGCGTCTGCGCGAGGAGCTCGACCGCGCCGGTGAACACGACCTCCGAGCCCATCGTCAGGGCGCCGTCGGCCGAGCCGAAGCGAAAGCCCGTCGCGTCGGCCAGCGAGTCGCGCGCGAGGAAGGCGCGGCCGGCGGCGAACGCCGCGTAGACCGCGCGGCTCACCATCTCGGGGTCGTCGCCCTCGGTTCCCTCGACGAGCGCGTGCGTGCGCAGCAGCGCGAACGAGCGCTCGTAGGACATCGTGCGCACCGGCACGCGGCCGGCGCGGCGCATCCCGTACTGGTGGGCGTCCAGCCCGGCGATCGCGGGCATGCGGCGGGTCGCGCCCATCGCGTCCCAGGCGGCGAGGTTGGCGGCGGGCGGATCGGCGAGGATCGCGTCGGGATCGCGGCCGAAGCGCAGCAGCGCGAGGGGGGAGCGCAGGTACTCCAGCGTGTCGGTGACCAGGGACCAGAGCTCGATCCCGTCGATCTGCACGCGCAGGTCGCCGAACGTCGCCGAGCGTCCCGCTCGGCCCAGGACCCACCCGCCGCGCGAGAACGGGTGCGCGGCGAACGCGACGCCGCCCGCGGCGTGCACGGACTCGACCACCTGCGCCAGCGAGCGCCCGAGGTGCGGGATCGGCTGCGGCACGCCCAGGGCGAGCAGGTGGCTGCCGTGCAGGGGGGAGACCTCCACGCCGATCGAGACGAGGACGCCGTCGTGCCGGCCGGCGTCCACGCTCCCGCTCATCCGGTCGTGGTCGGTGACGATCACGACGTCGGCACCGGACGCGCCCGCGGCGGCGGCGATCTCGGCGATCGTCCCCGTGCCGTCGGAGTGCACCGAGTGCACGTGGACGACACAGGTCAGCTCGCGGAGGGGCATCGGCGCTCACCGTAGCCGTGCACCGCAAGACACGGCTGTTCACGATGAGCCCAGCGGTTCCCGCGGCCAGCGTGCAGGCGGCCATCGCCTGCACGCTGAGCGCGAGCTCAGCCGCCTGGAGCCGAGCGCTAGACGCGCCCGGCGCGGCGGCGCTTGCTCGAGGTGGCGGCGTCGATGACGACCGCCCCCAGCAGCACGGCGCCGGTGACCATGTACTTGACGTCGGAGTTCAGCGCGAGCAGGTCCATGCCGTTGGAGATCGAGCCGATGACGAGGGCACCCAGCAGCGCCGACCAGACGCGACCCCGGCCGCCGAACAGCGACGTGCCGGCGATGACCGGGCCCGCGATCGCCAGCAGCAGAAGGTCGCTGCCGCCGGTCGACTGGTTGACGGCCAGCAGGCGCGACGCGGCGAGCATGCCGCCGCAGGCCGCGAGCGTGGAGGCGAGCGCGAAGACCGCGATGCGGATCGCGCCGGTGTTGATGCCGGCACGGCGTGCGGCCTCCTCGTTGCCGCCGACCGCGTAGATGTGGCGGCCGAACCGCGTGCGCTGCGTGATGTAGTCGAAGAAGACCACGAAGCCGACGAGGATCACCAGGGCGAGCGGGAGCCCGCGATCCTGGTTGACGACCCAGATCGTCGCGATCACCGGGATGGCGATCGCCACGACGCGCACGATGATGACGCTGACCGGCGGTGCCTCGAGCCCGGCCTTGACGCGCAGCATTCGCCCGCGCAGAGCGAGCACGGCGTAGACCGCGATGAGCGCGACGGCGATGACCCAACCGATCACGTCGCTGAGGAACGTGGCCATCAGGTCGACGATGAACTTGTCGTTGATGTTGATCGTGCCGGTGTCGCCGAGCACCCACAGCAGCGCGCCCTGCCAGCCGAGCAGACCGGCCAGCGTGACGACGAAGGAGGGGATGCCGAACTTCGTGTGGATGAACCCCTGGAAGAGCCCGATCCCCGTGCCGGCGAGAATGCCGACGATCAGCGCGAGCACCGGCGACCAGCCGTGCTTGACGCTGAGGACGGCCATGATGGCGGCGCACAGGCCGGAGACGATGCCGATCGACAGGTCGATCTCGCCGAGCAGCAGCACGAGCACGACGCCGATGGAGATCATGCCGGTGGCGGCGATCTGCAGCGTCAGGTTCGTGAGGTTCAGCGCCGTCAGGAAGCGGTCGTTGGCGATCGTGAAGATCACCCAGATGACGGCGAGGATGATGAGGACCCGGAGCGAGCCGAACTCGCCCTGGGTGAAGCGCCGGAAGAAGTCCTTGGGCGATGTCGGGAGCGGCTCGACGTCGACGGCGGTGGCGCTCATGCCGATGCCTTTCCGTTGGTGCGAAGTCCGGTGATGGCGCCGACGACGTCCTCGCGGGTCGCGTCGGCGGCCTGGAAGTCGCCGTTGCCGCGACCGAGGTAGAGGACGTGGATGCGGTCCGCGACCTCGAAGGCGTCAGCCATGTTGTGGGTGATGACGACGACGCCGAGCCCGCGGTCCTTGAGGCGGAGGATCAGGTCGAGCACCTGCCGCGTCTGCGGCACGCCGAGCGCGGCGGTCGGCTCGTCCAGCAGGACGACCTTCGGGTCGCCCAGCAGCGACCGGGCGATCGCGACCTGCTGGCGCTGCCCGCCGGATAGCGACGCGACCTCGGTGCGAATCGAGGGGATGGTGGTCGACAGCGTCGAGAGCAGCTCGTGCGCGCGGTGCTCCATGCCCGTCTCATCCAGCTGCGGACCGGGGCTGGTCAGCTCGTGACCGAGGAACAGGTTGCCGACGACGTCGAGGTTGTCGGCCAGCGCGAGGTCCTGGTACACGGTGGCGACGCCAAGGTCCGCAGCGAACTGCGGGCCCTTGACGTTGACCACCTCTCCGCCGAAGCGGTACTCGCCCTCGTCGGGCTCGTAGATGCCCGACATGACCTTCACCAGAGTCGACTTGCCCGCGCCGTTGTCTCCGACGAGGGCGACGACCTCTCCCTGGCCGACCGAGAAGTCGACCTCCGAGAGCGCCTGTACTGCCCCGAAGCGCTTCGAGATGCCTCGAAGCTCGAGGGCTGGGATGGATTCGGTCATGTCGGGTCGATCCTCCTCGTCCTAGCTGATGCCGGCGGCGGTGCAGGCCGCCTTGTACTGGCTCGTGCAGAGCTGCGCGGCAGTCCAGAACCCGTCCTTGACGATGGTGCCCTTGACGTTGTCCTTCGTCACGGCGACGGGCTGCAGGAGCACCGACGGAACCTGCCCCGAGCCGTTGTCGGTCTTGCCGTTCACGGTGGTCGAGTCGGGAGTCTTGCCGTTCAGCAGGTCGTATGCGAGCTGAGCGGCGGCCTCGGCCTCCGGCTTGATCGCCTTGTAGACCGTCATGTACTGCTCACCGGCGAGGATCCGCTGGATCGCGGCGAGCTCGGCGTCCTGACCCGTGGTCGGGATCTTCTGCGGGTCGAGACCCGCGGACTTCATGGCAGCGATCGCGCCACCGGCGGTGCCGTCGTTGGCGGCGTAGACACCCTGGATCTTGTCCTTGCCGACCGCGGTGATGGCCTGCTCCATCTCGGACTGGGCCTTGTCGGGCGACCAGTCGGGGGTGTCGTACTGCTTCGCGATGGTGACGCCCTTCTGGGAGAACACGGCGTTGCTGCCCTGCTTGAACAGCTTGGCGTTGTTGTCCGTCGGAGCGCCGTTGATCTTGACGATCGGGCCCTTCGGGCTGCCGTCCGCGGACAGCTTGTCACTCAGAGCGGTGCCCTGCAGCTCGCCGACCTTGACGTTGTCGAACGAGATGTAGTAATCCACCGGGGCGCCGGTGATCAGACGGTCGTACGAGATGACCGGGATGTTCTGCGTCTTCGCCTTGGTCACGATCGAGGCAGCCGACGCGGAGTCGACCGGATCGAGCACGAGGACCTTGGCGCCGTTGGTGATGGCCGCGTCGGCCTGGCTCTGCTGCTTGGACGCGTCCTGATCGGCGTTGGAGTAGATGATGGTGCAGTCCGGGCAGAGCGACTTGAGCTTCTTCTCGAAGTTCGGCCGATCCTGGGACTCGTAGCGAGCGGTCTTCGACTCGGGCAGAAGCAGGGCGATCTTGCCGCTCTTGCCGCCCGAGGCCGCCGAGGTGTCGGCGGCGGCCGGGGTGCTCGCGCTCGACGTCGACGTCGAGCTGTTGTTGTCGCTTCCGCAGGCGGCGAGCGCGAACACACAGGCGCCGGCGGCGGTGACGGACAGGATGGAACGTGAACGTGCGTTCATGACAGGGGGCGCCTCCTCAGGACCCTTGGGCGGCAAAGCGGCCGCCTGTTGCTTGCATCAAAGGCCGATCTGCCTCGCCGATGGCGAGCGCGACCGCCCCTCGTACCTCCGCCTGCTCGCCCAGTGATCCGGTGCTGATCTCGACGTCCTCCGCCGCCGAGGGGATCGCATAGCGCCGCAGGGCGCCACGCAGTGGATCGAGCAGAAGCTCCTCGGCGGCGCTCAAGTCGCCGCCGACGATGATCCGTGCTGGGTTCAGCAGGTTGCACAGCATGGCCACCGCCTGGCCGATGTGATGCCCGGCGTCGGCGATGACTCTCCGGCACCCGGGGTCGCCCCCGCGTGCAAGCCCGATGACGTCCTCGATGGTGAGGTCCGTCCCGTGGGTGCGGCTGAGCTGCTCCAGGAGGCCGCGCGTCGCGGCCACGGTCTCCAGGCACCCACGGTTCCCACATCGGCAGACATGCCCGTCCTCGTTGACGAGGACGTGCCCGATCTCTCCTGCCGTTCCGCCCGCACCGTGGTGGATGCGGCCGCCGACGATCATCCCGGCACCGATGCCGGAGCTGACCTTCAGGTAGACGATCTCCTGGGCGTCGCGCCCGGCGCCGAACAGCGCCTCGCCGAGCGCGCCGAGGTTCGCGTCGTTCTCGACGACCACGGGCAGGCCGAGCCGGCGCTCCATCTCCTGGCCGAGGGCCACGTCGGCCCAGCCGGGCAGGATGGTGGTCGAGCCGACGATCCCGGTCCGGTGGTTGATCGGGCCGGGAACGCCCATGCCGACGTTGATGACGCGGTCGCGCGGGACGCCGGCCTCGGCCAGCACCTCGTCGACGAGCTCCGCGGCGGCGTTCAGGCCCTCTCCGGCCGAGCCGTCGACGTCGAGCGCGCGCTCGGCCTCGGCGAGCACGGTGTGCGACAGGTCGGCGAGCGCGACGCGCAGGTGGGAGTGTCCGAAGTCGATGCCGATCGCCGCGCCGGCGGAGCGGTCCAGGGCGAGCAGGACGGGCGGACGGCCCGCGCCGGCGGTGTCGCGCTGGTCGTCCCCGACGCGCTCGGTGACGAGCCCGCGGTCGGAGAGATCGGCGATGAGCGACGACACCGTGGTGCGCGAGAGGCCGGTATGGCGGGCGATGTCGGCTCGGCTGGCCACGCCCCGCTCGAGAAGCACGTCGATCACGCGGAGCAGGTTGTGCTCGCGGAGCGATTCAAGCGACCCGGTTCGTGGGGACAGACCCAAGACGGGCGGCATCGTCTGCCTCACGGGAGAATTTGTCAAGGCTCCTGCGTTAAGGCAGGATTATCGAGCGAAATATGTGCGAGATCTGAACTAACGAGGGCTTTAGGTGGAGGAGTACTCGTTCGTGCGCGCACCAGGACGCCCCCGACGGGGCCTATGCTGAGCGAGCCGGATGTCCGACCTGTCCCTGCCGGAGACCCCCATGAGCCCGCCGCCCGGGATCGCCGCGCGGGTCCTGACGGGTGCGCCCTCGGTGCACCGGCTGCTCGCTGACGTGCCCGATGGCGTCGACGACATCGTCGATCCCGGCTTCCTCGGCGCCACCCTGGCCCAGCAGCCGCTGATCGAGCACCGCTGGAGCGGCGAGGACGGCGACGACGAGGCGGTGACGTTCCCGCTCGTCACGACCAGCGCGTCGCTGCTCGGCGCGATCTTCTCCGTCCCCCTCGAGCAGGCGTGGGCGCTGCTGCCCGCGACCGAGCGGCTCGTGCCCGTGCGGGTGACGCCGCGGCGAGCGGCGATCTCCTTCTTCGCCTGGGAGGTGCGCCGGGGCAGCCTCGGCACGTACCGCGAGGTTGGCGCGGCGCTGCCGGTCCTGCTGGACGCCCCGAGGGTCCCGCCGCCGGGGCCGCCGAGCGCGTGGCGGCGCGACCCGTCGCTCGGGCTGTACGCCTTCGAGCTCCCCGTCGACAGCGAGCGCGCCGCGCAGGTCGGCCGCGCCCTGATGGGGCTGCCGCACGTGACCGGCACCGCCGAGATGGCGATCGATCCGCACGGTGGCCGCGTCTCCTTCGCCCACGAGGACGCGGGCATGCTCGCCCAGTTCGAGGTCCGGCTCAACCGCTGGGCCAGCCAGCGACGGCTCGACCTCTCCTTCCAGGCCTACTCGCTGCTGGGCGGGCGGATCGTGCGCACGCGCTACAGCGCGATCGGCGACGGGTACCGCGGGCGCCGCGGACACGCGAGCGTGACCTTCGGCGAGCACCGGCGCGCGCAGCGGCTGCGGCGGCTGGACCTCAGCCGGCGGGCACTGGAGATGCGCGTCGTGCCGCGGGTGAACTGGTTCGCCGCGCCGTCCGAGGACGCGGGCTCGATCTGATCGCGCGCGGGCCGCGCCGGGTCCGGCGAAGGTGCGCTGAGGGCGCGGGCGCGGCTAGCGGATGACGGCGGGCCCGCAGGCCTCGATGTCGCTGCGCAGCTTGTCGGCGCGCTCGTGCGTCCAGCGCCCGGTGGAGACGAGCCGCTCGAGCAGCTCGTCGACGGAGTCCAGCGCCTCGGAGGCGGCCGTGTCGGTCGTGACGTCCTCGGCGAAGAGCAGGGCGTCGGCGGCCTCCCGGAGGAGATCCTGCTCGCCGGGCTGCAGCTTGGTCGGTCCCACGTCGGCCAGGGTGGCCGTGACGCGTCCGTAGGCTTCTGCACGTTCCGAGGTCATCGCTCCCCTCACGGTAGCGTCCTCAGGCGAGCGTCCCCTCCAGCCGCAGCAGCAGCTCCTTCTTCTCGACGCCGCCGGTGTAGCCGCCCAGGGCGCCGCCGGTGCGCAGCACGCGGTGGCAGGGGACGACGATCGGCACGGGGTTGCGGCCCAGCGCGCTGCCCGCCGCGCGCACCGCGCGCTCGTTGCCGGCCAGCCCGGCGACGTCGGCGTAGGAGCGCGTCTCGCCGAACGGGATCGACGCGGTGCCCGTCAGGACGGCGCGGCCGAAGTCGGTCGTGACGAGCGAGAGGTCGACGGGCAGGTCGAACGCGTCGCGGCGGCCGGTGAAGTACTCGTCGAGCTGCCGGCGGACCTCGTCCAGCTGCGAGGGCGCTTCGAGGATGCGCGGCGAGAGCCGCTGCGACAGGCCCTCGACGATCGCCTCCAGGCCGCCGTTGTACTGCTCGAAGGCCAGGCGGGCCAGGCCGCGCGGGGTGCGGGCGGCGATGAGCGGCCCGACGGGCGAGTCGACGCGGGCGTAGGCGACGTCGAGCAGGCCGTCCCGCGCCGCGCGGGCGACGAGGCGGTCCAGCAGGTCCGGGGGCGGTGCGTCCGTGGGCGGCTTCAAGGGCATGTCGGGGATCATGGGGTCTGCACCTCCTGGCGCAGGGCGGCGAGGCCGTCGGCGATGCGTCGCCGGGCGGCTTCGGCGCTGATCTTGAGGGCGAGCGCGACCTCCATGGGGCGCAGGTCGCCGGCGTAGCGCAGGGTGATGGCGGCGCGCTGGCCCGCGGGCAGCGCGCGGACGGAGTCCCACAGCGGGTCGTCCGGCTCGGCCGGCGGCTGGACGGTCCGAGACGCGACCGCGGGGCCGCGGGGCTCGGGCAGGTCGGTGGGGTCGATCGGGATCGCGCGGCGGGCGCGGGAGCGGTGCACGTCGATCGCCTTGCGGTGGGCGATCGTCACCAGCCACGCCTCGACGTTGGCGCCGGGGGCCAGGCGCGGGTAGGCCCGCAGCGCCGAGAGCCACGCCTCCTGGAACGCGTCCTCGGCATCCTGGCGCCCGGCGGTGGCCACGCACACGCGCCAGACCACGTCGCGGTGCGCGTCGAGCACCTGTTGGAAGGGAGTCGTCACGGTCAGAAGACGGGCGCGGACGCGGGTTCGTGAGGTACGGCCTCAGTCGTCGTGGCGGTAGAACCCCTCGCCGGCCAGCATGCCGGTGCGCCCCTCGGCGACGAGGCGGCGCAGCAGCGGCGCGGCGCGGTAGCGCTCCTCGCGCCGCTCGTCGTACAGCGCGTCCAGGACGGCCAGCACGTGCTCGAGCCCGATCAGGTCGCCCCACTCCAACGGGCCGCGCGGGTGGTTGAGGCCGAGGACCATCCCGTCGTCGACGTCCTGCGGGGACCCGACCCCCTCGCCGACCGCGAACGCCGCCTCGTTGACGAGCTGGCAGACGATCCGGCCGAGCACGAGGCCGGGCGCGTCGCCGACCCAGGCGACGTGCAGCCCGAGCGAGGCGAAGAAGCGCTCGGCGACCTCGGCGGCGTGGGGGGAGGAGTCGCGGGCCCGCGTCAGCTCGATGAGGCCGCCCGGGTCCAGCGGCGGCAGCGCGTGGAAGCCGACGGCGGTGCCGCCCGGATCGAGCTGGGCGAGCGATCCGTCGGCCAGCAGCAGGGCCTGCGGGCCGCCCTGGAGAACGCCCTCGCCGGTGCCGTCGTCGGGCTGGGCGCCGCAGTCGAGGATGAGCGCGGGCACCTCGCCCTCGACCTCCTCGGGGTCGCGGACGTCCCAGCCTGCGTCGTCGGCGAGCATGCGCAGCTCGTGGGCGATCGGGACGTCGCCGGCGATGACGACGAGGCCCCCGCCGGTCGTGGACGGCCGCGGGGCGGGCGGGTCGTCGGGACGATGCGGCGCGCCGTCGCAGTACGCGTACCAGCCGCGACCGGTCTTGCGCCCGAGGCGCCCGGCCGCGACCATCCGCGCGCTCAGCGGGCTGGGGCGCCAGCGCGGCTCGCCGAAGGACTGGTCGAAGAACGACCGCGAGATCTCCAGTCCGACGTCGATCCCGACGAGGTCCTGGAGCTCGAACGGGCCCATCCGGAAGCCGCCGCCCAGGCGCGCGATGCGGTCGACGTCCTCGACCTCCGCGACGCGCTCGGTGACGAGCCTCAGGGCCTCGAGGTTGAACGGGCGGTTCACGCGGTTGACGAGGAAGCCGGTGACGTCGGCGGCGCGGATCACGCGGCGGCCCATCGCCTGGCCCAGCTCGGTGGCGCGGTCCAGCGCGGCGTCGGAGGAGGCGTCCCCGGCCACGACCTCGACGAGCTTCATCAGCGCGGGCGGGTTGAAGAAGTGCATCCCGACGATCCGCTCCGGGGCGGGCAGGCCGGTGGCGATGGCGGTGACCGAGAGCGAGGAGGTGTTCGTGGCCAGCACGCAGTCCGGCGAGACGATCTCGGCGAGCGCGCCGAAGAGGTCGCGCTTGAGCTGCAGGCGCTCGGGCGCGGCCTCGATGATCACGTCGCAGCCCGCGAGCTGCTCGAGCGCCGGCGCCGCCTCCAGCAGCGCGGCGGCGTGCGCGGCCTCCTCCGAGGTCCAGCGTCCCCGCTCGGCGCCGCGCGCGAGGTCCTTGGGGATGCGCTCCAGCGCACGGTCGACGGCACCCTCGAGCGGGTCGTGCAGCAGGGTGCTGCACCCCGCGAGCGCGGCCAGCTGGGCGATGCCGGCTCCCATCGTTCCCGCCCCGACGACTCCCACGTTCATGACGAGGAGCCTAGATCCCGCCCGAGCAGGACGGCCAGGCCGGACCGCTCGCCCTGGAACGCCAGGCGCGGGAGCGCGTCGGGCGCGTGCCAGGCGGCGGCGGACTTCTCGGCGTCCAACCGCAGCTTGCCACCGAGCAGGGCGCACTCGAAGCCGATGTCGACCGTCCACTTGCCGCCGTCCCCGTAGCGACTGGAGAACGCCCCGAGGATCCCCTGGACCTCGACTTCCAGCCGCGTCTCCTCGGCGAGCTCGCGCACGATCGCCTCCGCCGGCGTCTCCCCGGGCTCGACGAACCCACCGGGGAGATCCCACTCCCCGACGAACGGCGGCTGGGCCCGCTGGAGCACGAGATAGCGGCCCTGCTCGTCGCGCACGAACGCGAACGTGGTCAGCGCCGGGTTGTCGTAGAAGACGAAGTGCCCGGTCGGGCAGGCGGGTCGCCCCGCGTCATGCCCGGCGGCGATCGGCTGCAGCGGCGTTGCGCAGAGGGGGCAGAAGCGGTACTCGGACACGGCTCCCCGATCGTGGCAGGATTGCCCGCGTGTGGGCTCCCGATCCTGACGCGGCGCCATGGCCCGGCTCCTGATCGTCGGCGGGGGCGGGCGGGCACTCCCGCTCGCCGCGCGGCTGAGCGCCGACGGGCACGCGCTGCGGATGACCACGCGCGATCCGGGGCGGCGGGCGGCGATCGAGGCGGCCGGGGGAGAGTGCGTGATCGCCGATCCCGACGTGGTCGGGACGCTGCGCCACGCGCTGGACAACGTCACGATCCTGATGTGGCTGCTGGGGACCGTGGAGCGCGAGGAGCTGCACGGTTCGCGCTGGGAGATGATGCTCGACCGGACGATCGACACCACCGTGCGCGGCATCGTCTACGAGCGCGGCACCGACGGCGGCGAGGCGCTGACCCGCTCCAAGGCCGAGTTCAACGGGATCCCCTACGCGATCATCGACGGGGGCTCCGCGGCGTGGGTGCCGGATGCGCGGCGCGCCGTCGACGGGCTCCTGCAGGGCTGATGCGCGCTCAACAGGACGCCACGCCCAGCAGCTTCAAGCGGCCCGTCGCCTCGTCGTCGCCGTCCTCCAGGCCGGTGCGCGCGGCCACGATGACCGCCTCCGCGTTCGAGCCGCGGGAGATCTGCTCGCGCACCAGTCGCAGCCGCAGCGACTGCGCGTAGATCGAGCGCACGACCGCTTCCTGGTCCTGCGCGACGCGCTGCGGCGCGTTCAGGCGATCGAGCGCCTTCGCGGCGGCGGTCGCCGAGCGCTCGGCACCCTTGATGTGGGCGATGATCTCGGCGGGGGTCCCGCCGGTGGCGCTCAGCGCCTGCGCCCCCGCGGTCGCCCCGCTGCAGGCCCGGGCCGCGCGCGCGACGTAGTCGGCGGCCGGCTCGCCCCCGGCGG
>JAOPZL010000413.1 GCA_025964175.1 Solirubrobacterales bacterium | reverse complement strand
TCGTGCCGTCCTGACCTCGCTCTCAGCGCTCGCCGTCGCGGGCGCCGCGGCCGCGGCTGCCGCCGTCCCGGCCGGCGCCGACGTCTCGGGGCGAACCAGCAGCGGCAGCGCATCCGTGCAGCTCAGTCAGAACTACCTGACGGTCCAGATCCACCGCCGTTCGCTGGCCCGCGCCATCGCCGGACGTCAGGTCGTCATCGTCTGCGGCCGCAACCTGGGCCCGCGCGCGGCCGCCCACGAGCGCGCCACGTGGACCCCCGCCGCGGTCGGGCCCGAGCGCTTCTCGTTCACGTTCGGGGCGAGCGTCGAGTCCAAGGCCGACCGCTGCGGCGTCCGCAAGCCCGGTGGCGGCTGGTATCTGAAGGCCCGGCTGAAGTAGCCATGCACCCCGTGCACCCCGACCGTCCCCAACCCACCCAGGAGGAGCTGGATCGAGGGCGCCGCGCCTTCGAGCTCCTCCCCCAGGACCATCGCTTCGAGCGTGAGTCGGCGAAGCTGTCCAAGGACGATCAGCGATGCGTCGCCCTCTACCTCACTGCACGGCTCCTTGAACGTTCGCCAGGACGTCGGCCGTCGGCCTGACGGCCGGCTTCCCGTCGTAGATCTTGCGGTGCGGGTCCTCCGTGTTGGCCGTGCGAACCGCCTCGATGTCCCCGTGGTAGTCGCCGCGCCCGGTGGGGTCGGTGATCGCCAGTGACGCGAGCTCGAAGAGGCACAGCGCCATGTGGGGCACCCACTGGCTGGATCCCCTGCGGTACTGCCCGGTGATGAACGGCGTGGCGGCGAGCGCCACCGCGCCGATCGCGTCGAGGGCCAGGTGGACGGGGAACGGGATGACCCGGACGACGCCGAGCGGGTAGTCGGTCAGCATGCTGTACCCGGCGTGGATCGCCCCCGACGTGCGGATCTGCCGCGCGGCGGGCGTTCCCTCGATGCCGGCGAGCTTGGGGAACACGGTGGTGAGCGTGGCGCCGGCGGTGTAGTCGACGACGCCGTGGAGCGTCGCGTCGACGGGCCTGGGTGGAAAGGGCATCGATCTCCTTTTCAGGGCTTGAGGACCACCTTCACGCACTCGTCCTGCTTGTGCTTGAAGGTCTCGTATCCGTTGGGGGCCATGTCGAGGCCGAGCCGGTGCGTCACCACGAAGCTCGGGTCGATCTGACCGTCGCGGATGCGCTGGTACAGGGGCTTGAGGTACTTCTGCACGTGGCACTGCCCGGTGCGCAGCTGCAGTCCCTTGTTCATGAAGGCGCCCGTCGGGAACTTGTCCATCAGGCCGCCGTAGACGCCGATCACGGAGACGATGCCGGCGGGACGGCAGGCCAGGATCGCGTCACGCAGGACGGGACCGCGGTCGGTCTCCGATCGCGTCGCCTGCTTGACGCGCTCGGCGGCATGCAGGACGCCGTGGCTGTCGCTCGCCTCCATGCCGACGCAGTCGATGACGGCGTCCGGCCCGCGACCGCCGCTCATCTCCTTGAGCGCCTCGACGACGTCGGGCTCCTCGGTCAGGTTGATCGTCGCCGTCGCGCCGGCCTTGTTGCTGGCCATGTCCAGCCGGTACTGGAGGTGGTCGATCGCGATCACCTGCTCGGCGCCGAGCATCACCGCGCTGGCGATGGCGAACTGCCCGACGGGGCCCGCCCCGAACACGGCGATCACCTCGCCGCCGGTGATGTCGCACAGATCGGCGCCCATGAACCCGGTCGGGAAGATGTCCGACAGGAACAGCACCTGCTCGTCCTGGAGGTCGTCCTCGATCTTGAGCGGCCCCACGTCGGCGTAGGGAACCCGGGCGTACTCGGCCTGGCCGCCGGCGTACCCGCCGGTGATGTGGGAGTAGCCGAAGATGCCGGCCGTGGGATGACCGAACATCTTCTCGGCGATTCCCGCGTTGGGGTTGGAGTTCTCGCACACCGAGTACAGCTCGTGCTGGCAGGACCAGCAGTTGCCGCAGGCGATCGGGAACGGGACGACGACGCGATCGCCGATCTTCAGGTTGCCGACGCCCCGTCCCGTCTCCACGACCTCGCCCATGAACTCGTGGCCGAGGATGTCGCCGCGCTTCATCGTCGGGACGTAGCCGTCGTAGAGGTGCAGGTCGGAGCCTCAGATCGCGGTGGAGGTGATCCTCACGATCGCGTCGCGGTCGTTGAGGATCTTGGGGTCGGGGACGTTCTCGACCTGCACCGTGTTGCGTCCGGACCAGACATTCGCGCGCATCAGACGCCCACCTTCTGCAGCTCGGAATCGGCCAGCGGCTGGGCCGGGCGCTGCTTGATCTTGCGCTCGGCGAGCTCGCCCTCGGGCACGGCGTCCGAGCGCGGCACCTCACCGGTCTCGACCTTCTGCTTGAAGCGCCGCAGGTCGTCCTTGGCCTTCGCCAGCGGCTCGCTGCCGGTGAGCTTGTGGATGACCTCGCCGAGGAGGCCGCCCCCCGTCTTCTGCTCGAGATCGACGTGGATCTCGGTGCCGCGGTCGCCGGGAGCGTCGACGAAGGAGATCTCGGCGTCGGCGAGGTAGTCGAGACGGTGCTCGGCGCTCCGCCACAGGCGCTGCGCCTCCTCGCGCGGGCGTTGGACGGTGATGGCTGCCTTCGAACTCATACGGCCTCCTCGCTAGGGCTGGTCTGCGGTTCACCCATCGGCTGGAGGCGAAAACGTCGCGCCGGGCGCAACCAGGACGCGACGTCCGCCTCCTGACCAGCGCGCGGAACAGGCCCTGGGACGGGGTCCGCCGACGGTGTTCGGAATCCGCTTGACAACCGGGTTCCGCGGCCTATCCACACAGGCGCATACGCCATCCGCAACGCCAGGAGAGCACCCATGCCCCTGCTCGTCCGTCGCCGTGAGCTCCCGTCTCGCCCGCAGTACCTGCAGCCGTTTCGTGAGCTGCAGGAGCTCCAGGAGCAGACGGCTCAGCTTCTGCAGCAGGTCATGCCGAGCGGTGCGGCGCCGGTGCAGCCGTGGATCCCGGACGTGGACATCGTCGAGACCGAGGACGCGTGGATCGTCGAGGCCGAGCTGCCCGGCGCGCAGGCCGAGGACGTGCACGTCGAGGTCCACGACGGCGAGCTCACGATGCATGGCGAGATCGTCGAGAAGGAGCGCGCGGGCATCGTGCGCCGCCGGACCCGTCGCGTGGGCGAGTTCGAGTACCGCGTGACCCTCCCCGGCCAGGTCGACAGCGAGAACCCGCAGGCGCGGCTGCACGACGGCATCCTGGAGGTTCGCGTGCCGAAGGCCGAGCGCGCGCAGGCGCGGGAGATCCCGATCCAGGCCGACCGCTCGATGGGGTCTTCCGACCAGCCGCCGCAGGGCTCCACGCAGGCGCCGCAGGGCTCGACGCAGGCGCCGCAGGGCTCGCCCCAGCCGTCTGCGGGCTCGTCCTCGGCCACCACGCCGGGCTCCTCCTCGAGCTGAGGTCGCCGCCCCCGCGGCGGGGTCTGTTTGCGGACAGGTGCCGTTTGTCATTCACACGTGAAGGAAGTCCCCGGTCATGTCGCTCCTGCGCCGATTCCCCGCCGCGATCTGGGTTGCGGTCTACGTCGCCAGCCTGCTGATCCTCAACGGATCGCACGGCAAGGCCGACCCCGTCGAGCTCGGCATCGGCATCGGCTTGGTGCTGCTCAGCTGCGCGACCGGGCTGTACCTGGCGTTCGGACCGTGGCCGGATGGGCGCCCGCGGCCGACGACCGCGTACTGGTTCGTCGGCGGCGTGATCGCCTTCTACGTCATCTGTGCCACCGCGGCGTGGATCTTCGTCGGCACGGCGGAGGGGATCGCGACGATCCTGGCAGGCGTCATCCCCCTGACCGCGGTCACCCTGTGGATCGCCTCGGCGCGCGCCGGAGCGACCCGGCGCGACGGCGAGCTGGTGGAGGAGACGGCGGCGGACGACAGC
>JAOPZL010000396.1 GCA_025964175.1 Solirubrobacterales bacterium | reverse complement strand
GATCGCGGCAACGGGCGGCGGGTCGTCTTCGGCGCGCCCGGCGCCCCGCGGGCGACCGTCGGCGCGGCGGTCGCCGCCTCGTGCGCGGTGCCCGGGATCTTCCACTCGGTGACGATCGGCGGGCGCGAGTACGTCGACGGCGGCGCGTGGTCGCTGACCAACCTCGACGTCGCGAGCGCCGGCCGCGACACCGAGGTGCTGCTGGTCAACGTGCTCGCCGGCCTCCCGATCGACGCCCTGACCCCGGTGGCCGCCATGCGCGCCGGCGGCCGCGTGGCCGAGGCCATCGAGGCGCAGACCCTGCGCCACCGCGGGGCCCGCCTGACGACGCTGGGACCCGACGCCGACTCCGCGGCCGTGCTGGCCGGAGGACTCATGGACCCCGACACCGCGGGGCCCGCGTCGGCGGTCGGGTATGCGCAGGGGCTGCGGGTCGGGAGGGGCCCGGCGGGCTGAGGGCGGCCTACGGACCGCCCCGGACGCCCCGGCGCGCCTACGGACCCGTCAGCGGCATCTCGCTCTCCCGTGGGTCCGTCGTCGCCTCCGCCACGCGCACCTTCTCGCACACGTTGGAGAGCGCGCGGACATAGGCCCGCGCGGCGGCCGCGAGGATGTCGGCGTCCACGCCCTGGCCGGACGCCGACTGGCCGCCGAGCTCGAGCACGACGGAGACCTCGCCGAGCGCGTCCTGACCGCCCGTGACGGCGTCGACCCGGAACTCCTTCAGGCGCGCGTCGACCCCGGTTGCGGAGTTGATCGCGTGGAAAATCGCGTCGATCGGCCCGTCACCGGTGAACGATCCCTCCACCGTCTCGCCGTCGGGGCGGCCGACCGCGACCGTCGCGTGCGGCGGGCGGCGGGTGGAGGCCTCGACGTCGAACCACTCCATCGTGTAGCCGGGGACCTCGGTGCGCAGCTCGTCGGTGACCAGCGCCTCGAGGTCCATCGCGGTGACCTGCTTCTTCTTGTCCGCGATCTCCTTGAAGCGCTTGAACGCCGTGTTCAGCGCCGCGCCGTCGACGGTGAAGCCCAGCTCCTCCAGCGCGGCGCGCAGCGCGTGGCGGCCGGAGTGCTTGCCCAGGACGATGTCGTTGCCCTCCAGGCCGACGGTCGTCGCGTCCATGATCTCGAAGGTGGTGCGCTCCTTGAGCACGCCGTCCTGGTGGATCCCGGACTCGTGCGCGAACGCGTTGCGCCCGACGATCGCCTTGTTGGGCTGGATGACGTAGCCGGTCAGGCGGGAGACCATCCGCGAGGTGCGCGCGATCTCGCGCGTGTTGATGCCCGTCTCCAGGCCCGCGACGTCGCCGCGGGTGTGCAGCAGCATCACGAACTCCTCCAGCGACGCGTTGCCGGCCCGCTCCCCCAGGCCGTTGATCGCGCACTCGACCTGGCGGGCGCCCACCTGCACTCCCGCGTAGGAGTTGGCGACGGCCAGCCCGAGGTCGTCGTGGCAGTGCGTGGAGAGGGTCACGTCGCGCAGCCCGGGAACGCGCTCGTACAGGCCGGTCAGGAACGCCGCGTACTCCTGCGGCGTCGTGTAGCCGACGGTGTCCGGGACGTTGATGACCGTCGCTCCCTCGGCGAGGGCGATCGCGATGACCTCGGCGGTGAAGTCGAGGTCGGCACGGGTCGCGTCCATGGGCGAGAACTCGACGTCCTCCACGAACGACTTCGCGTGGGCGACGGCGGCGCGGGCCTGCGCCAGCACGTCCTCCCGCGTGTTCTGCATCTGGTACTTGATGTGGATGTCGGACGTCGAGATGAACGTGTGGATGCGGGGTCGGGCCGCATCGCGTACCGCCCCGAAGGCGGCCTCGATGTCGGGGGCTTGAGCACGCGCGAGCCCGGTGATGATCGGACCTTCGACCTCGCGGGCGATGGTCTGCACGGCCTCGAAGTCGCCGGGGCTGGCGATCGGGAACCCGGCTTCGATGACGTCCACGCCCAGGCGGGCGAGCTGCTGGGCGATCTCCAGCTTCTCGGCGGCGTTCAGCGAGATGCCGGGGGCCTGCTCTCCGTCTCGCAGGGTGGTGTCGAAGATCTGTACGCGATCCATGGGGTGCTCCTTGGGTTCTCGGCTCGGTCTGCTTCTCGTTGGGTTTGCGCCTTAGCGGGCGCCACGCATCGCTCCCCCTAGCGGGGGAGGAGGAGAAGCACGAGGGAAAGGGCCGAGATGGACCGCATTCGGGGTGACACGGTACCAGCTGCCCGCGTCGGGCACGACGTCCTTCAGCGGCCGCTGATGTCAGTCCCCTCCGACTTCGGCACCGGCGATCGGCTCGCCCGCGACCCGGCGCCCGGACGCGATCTCCGGGTCGACGACCTCGAGGCGGCGCCGGAAGAACTCGATGTGCCCGGTGAAGCGCCAGACCAGCATCAGCACGACCCCGAGCAGCAGGAAGCCGATGCCGATCACGAAGGGCGGCCCGAGCCCGATCCAGCTGTCGCCGGAGTCGGAGTTCGCCGGGCGGGCGAGGTCCCAGGCGGACTTGACGAAGACCGCGGCGAGGATGATCCCCCCAAGGGTCGGCGCGACCCCGATGAACAGGAACGACTTGACCGAGCGCCTCAGCTCGCGGCGGTAGTACACGACGCACGCGAACCCGGTCATCGCGTAGTAGAAGGCGATCATCAGCCCGAGCGCGAGCAGCGAGTCGGCGAGGATGTTCTGGCTGACGATGGTCAGGATCACGTACCAGGCGATCGACAGCGTGCCCATGAGGATCGTCGAGACGTTCGGCGTCAGGTAGCGCGGGTGGATCGTGGCCAGCCTGCGCGGCATCGCCTTGGCGTAGGCCATCGACAGCGAGGTGCGCGCCGTCGGCAGGATCGTCGTCTGCGTCGACGCCGCCGCAGAGGTCAGCACGGCGATGATGAGGATCTTGTCCAGCGGGGAGCCGAACACCTCCGTGCCCAGCGCGCTCAGCACGTCGTCGGCGTTGTCGACCAGCTCCTTGGGCCCGGCGAACGCCTGGGCGGCCACCGAGACGAGCACGTAGATGGCGAGCAGGATCACCGTCGCCAGGATCGCCGCCTTGCCCGGGCCCTCGGTGGGGTCCGAGCTCTCCTCGTTGACCGTGACGGTGGAGTCCCAGCCCCAGTAGATGAAGATGCCGAGCAGGACGCCCGAGATCAGCGCGTTGAAGTCGTGGATGGCGAAGGGGTTCAGCCAGCTGAAGGACGGATCGATCGAGGCCGCGCCCGCGTCGCCGGAGGCGACCTTGACCAGCGCGACGACCACGAACGCGGCCAGGGTGAGGACCTCGGCGCCGAGCAGGCCGACCTGCGTGCGCGCGGAGAGCTCGATCCCGACGACGCAGATCCAGGTCATGATCGCGATCCACACGACGCCGACGATCGTCACCGCGACCGTGGAGTCCGCCGCCGACTGCCAGCCGACGAGCAGGAAGCTGTACAGCCCCGCGATCTGGGCGAGGTTCGCCATCACGAGGATGTCGGCGACGATGATCGCCCAGCCGCCGATCCAGCCGAGGTACGGCCCCAGCGCCCGCGTCGCCCACGAGAACGTGGTGCCGCAGTCCGGGTCCGCGCGGTTCATGGAGTAGTACGCGGCCGCGATCAGCAGCATCGGGATGAACGACACGATCATGATCGCCGGCGCCTGCAGCCCGATGCCGCCGACGGCGACGATGAAGCCCAGGGTCGCCGCCAGCGAGTACCCCGGCGCGGTTGACGCGACGCCGATGACGAGGCTCGAGATGAACCCCAGGGCTCCGGTCTTCAGCCCTTTTCCTTCCTGCGGGGCGGTTCCCATAGGCCGCGAGGGTACGGGGTAAGAAGGATGGCATGCCACCGCCACGGCCCACCGGTTTGGCGGGCACCGACGCCCAGGACGACTTCCTGCGGCTGCGCCGCCGTCAGACGCTGTCGCGGATGGGCCGGATCCTCGCCCGCGAGCGCGGCGACATCGACCTGATCCTGCCGTTCGACGAGGTCGTCGCCGCGCTCGGGCGAGTCGGGGAGCGCGATCTGGGCCTGCAGGTCGTGCAGCTCGACACGATCGTCGGGACCACCGACCGGCTCTCCGGATTCGACCGCCAGTTCCGCCCCACGAGCTCCCGGGTGCGCACGCGCTGGGAGCGCGTGGCCGCCGCGATGCACCGCGGCGAGGCGCTCCCGCCGGTCTCGCTGTACCGGATCGGAGAGGCCCACTTCGTGCGCGACGGCCACCATCGCGTCTCGGCCGCCCGGGCGCTGGGGCGCGGCGACATCGACGCCTACGTGACCGTCGTCCTGACCCGCGTCGGCGCCGACCGCGACCTGCGGCTGGCCGACCTGCCGCTCAAGAGCCACGAGCGGCTGTTCCGCGAGCGCGTGCCGCTGGAGCCGTCGCGCTCGGCCCGGGTGCGGCTCAGCGACGCGATCGAGTACGGGTCGATGGCAGAGGGGGTCGAGGCGTGGGGCTTTCGCCACATGCAGGAGCGCGGTGAGCTGCTGGATCGCAGCGAGGTGGCCGAGCTGTGGTTCGACCACGAGTACGCCCCGGTGGTCGAGCTCCTGCGCGAGGCGGGGCTGATCGTCGAGGGCGCCGAGACCGACGGCTACCACCGCCTGGCCTGCGAGCGCTACGACCTCACCCGGTCACACGACTGGAGCGACGAGATCATCGCCGCGCTGGTGGCGCGGCGCGACGGGCGGGGCGGCGGCGCT
>JAOPZL010000369.1 GCA_025964175.1 Solirubrobacterales bacterium | reverse complement strand
GTTGACGACCCGCATCATCTCCTCCGGCGTCACGCCGTTGGCAGCCAGTGAGGCGACGAACGAGCCGGCCGAGGTGCCGACGTAGACGTCGAACTCGTTGACCGTGCGGTTGACCGACAGGAGGTCCAGGGCACGGAGAGCCCCGATCTCGTAGACCGCCCCGGTGAAGCCGCCTCCGCCGAGGACGAGCGCGGTCTTGGACTTCTTGCGCGGGCGGCGCTTTCCACCGGTCTTCGGTGGGAGGTGGACGACGTTGTCCATCGGCTCCGGCATTCTAGGCTGAATCCCTTGACCGCAACCCCCGCGTCCCAGAGGTGTCTCAAACCGCGTGTTCCGCCGCCGTCTCATCCCTGCCCTGCTGCTGGCCGTCCTGCTCGTCCTCCCGTCGTCCGCGTCCGCGCTCGCGCCGGCCAAGCTGACCGCCGCGCTGAACGCCCAGATGCGCCAGGCCGGCAGCTCCTCGGCCGCGTACGTGATGGAGCTGAACGGCGATGACGTCCTGTACTCGCTGCGCCCCGACCAGGCGCTCATGCCCGCCTCGGTCAACAAGCTCTTCACGACGGCGACCGCGCTGCGGCGCTTCGGCGCCGCCGGCACGCTCGACACCTCCGTGGTGGCCGACGGCGAGATCGATGCAGGTGTGCTGAACGGCGACCTGTACCTCAAGGGGGCGGGCGACCCGACCCTGACGTCCATCCGCGTCGCCGCGCTGGCCGACAAGCTCGACATCACCCGCGTGAAGGGCAAGGTCCTGGGCGACGAGTCGATCCTCGACGCGCTGCGCGGCTCGGCCGTCACCGGCGGCCGCCTGGACCCCGAGATCGGCGGCCAGCTCGGCGGGCTCGTCACGGCCCGCGGCTACGCCGGCAGCGGCTGGCAGAAGCGCCCGGCCGCGGTGGCTGCGGACGCGCTGCGCAGCGCGCTGGTCAAGCGCGGGATCAAGGTGTCGGGGAAGGCGGGCGTCGGCGTCGCGCCGCAGGACGCGCCCGAGCTGGCCACCAGCGCCTCGCCGACGATCTCCGAGATCATCCAGCGCACCAACGTCCCGTCCGACAACTACTACGCCGAGACGCTGCTGAAGGACCTCGGCGCGGCGTACGGGGACGGGGGCTCGACGAAGGCGGGCGCGCAGGTCGTCGAGGACGAGATGGCCGACCTGGACGTGCGCCCGACGATCGTCGACGGCTCCGGGCTCTCCCGCGGCGACCGCACCAACGTCCGCCAGGTCGTCACGCTGCTCGCCGCGATGGCCGGCGGGGAAGACTCGTCGGCCTACCTCGGCTCGCTGGCCGTCGTCGGGCGCTCGGGCACGCTGCAGTACCGGATGCGCAGCACCCCGGCCCGCGACCGCTGCCGCGGCAAGACCGGCACGCTGCACGACGTCTCCAACCTCGCCGGGATCTGCACGACGGCGAGCGGCAAGCAGGTCGCGTTCGCCATCCTCATGAACTACGTGAACCCCAGCTCCGCGCACGTCCTGCAGGACCGGATGGTCGCGGCCATCGCCCGGGTGGGCTGAGCCCGCGCCGCGCCCGCGCAGGGTCCGCCCGGCGCGCGGCGAAGACCGCGGGATGATCAAGGAGTTCCGGCAGTTCCTGCTTCGCGGCAACGTCGTCGACCTCGCGGTCGCCGTGGTCGTCGGCGCCGCCTTCGGCGCCGTCGTCACGTCGCTCGTCCAGGACCTGATCACCCCGATCGTCGCGGCGGTCTTCGGCAAGCAGGACTTCTCCGACCTGACCTTCACGATCAACGGTTCGATCTTCCGCTACGGCTCGTTCCTCAACGCGCTGATCTCGTTCGTGACGATCGCGACCGCCGTCTTCTGGTTCGTCGTCCTGCCCGTCAACCGGCTGATGTCCCGCTTCCGGACCGAGCCGGCGGTGCAGCGCACCACGCGCGCCTGCCCGGAGTGCCTCAGCGAGGTCCCGCTCGCCGCCCACCGCTGCGCCTTCTGCACGTCGGAGCTCGCCGCGGCCGGCTAGGAGCCGGCCGGCTCGGCAGCCGGCCCGTGTTCCAGCAGCTCCAGCAGCCCGGCCTCGTCGAGCACGGACACGCCCAGGCGCTCCGCCTTGGCCAGCTTCGTCCCCGCGGCCTCGCCGGCGACGACGTAGTCGGTCTTGCCCGAGACCGATGAGGTGACGCGGCCGCCCGCGGCGGTGATCCGCTCCGTCGCCTGCTCCCGCGTGAGGTCGGGCAGCGTGCCGGTGAGGACGAAGGTCCGGTCGGCCAGCGGCCCCTCCCCCGGCGGCGGCCCCTCCTGGGCCATCGTCACGCCGCGCTCGCGCAGCGCCGCGATCAGGTCGAGCATGTCGTCGTCGTGCAGCTGCTCGTAGATGACGGTCGCGGTGTTCTCGCCGATGCCCGGCGTCTGGGCGATCTCCTGGGGCTGCGCGGCCAGGAGCGTGTCGATCGTGCGGAAGCGCTGGGCGAGGTTGCGGCCGGTGACGAACCCGACCTCCTCGATCCCCAGCGCGAACAGGACACGGCCGAACGGCGCCTGCTTGGAGCGCTCGATCGCCTGCACGAGCCGCGTGGCCGAGACCTCGCCGAACCCCTCCAGCCGGGTGATGCGCTCGCCGTCGAGGTCGTAGAGATCGGCCGCGGTGGCGATCAGGCCCGCGTCGAGGAAGCGGCCGACCTGCAGCTCACCGAGCCCGTCGATGTCCATCGCCCCGCGGGAGACGAAGTGCTTGATGAGCTGCCACTGCTGACCGGGGCAGCCCTTGCGGTTGGGGCAGCGCGTGAAGACGGCACCCGGCGCCTTGACCGTCGGCGTGTCGCACGACGGGCAGCGGGAGGGCGGCCGCGGGACCGGCCCGCGGCCGGAGCGCTGCGCGACGTGCGGCGCCGGAGAGACGACCTGCGGGATCACGTCGCCGGCGCGCAGGACGATGACGTCGTCGCCCTCGCGCAGGTCCTTGCGGACGAGGTCCTCCTCGTTGTGCAGCGTCGCCAGCTTGACCGTGACGCCGCCGACGGGGACGGGCTCCAGCTCGGCGAACGGATGGAGGTCACCGAACTTGCCGACGTTCCAGACGATCCGCAGCAGCTTCGTCACCTTCGTCGTCGGCGGGAACTTCCAGGCGATCGCCCAGCGCGGATCGCGCCCGACGACGCCCAGGCGCCGCTGCAGCTCGACGTCGTCGACCTTCACGACGACCCCGTCGATCTCGAACTCCAGCGAGCCGCGCCGGGCCTGCCAGTCCAGGCAGCGCGCGACGACCTGCTCCTCCCCCTCGACCACCGCGATCTGGTCGTTGACCGGGAAGCCGTGCGCGCGCAGCCACTCCAGCGCCTGCGAGTGGCGCGCGAAGGTCAGGCCCTGCGCAACGCCCACCTGGTAGGCCCAGAACGAGAGCGGACGCTGGGCGGCCAGCGCGGCGTCGAGCTGGCGCACCGTACCGGCGGCCGCGTTGCGCGGGTTCATGAACGTCGACTCCCCCGCCTCGGCGCGCCGCTCGTTGAGCGCCTGGAAGTCGGGCAGCGACATGTAGACCTCGCCGCGCACCTCGAGCAGCGCGGGAGCATCTTCGATGCGCTGCGGGATGGCGGTGATCGTGCGCAGGTTGTGGGTGACGTCCTCTCCGATCGTCCCGTCGCCGCGCGTCACCCCGCGCTCGAGCACCCCGTCGACGTAGCGCAGCGACATCGCCAGGCCGTCGATCTTCGGCTCGCAGACGAACGAGAACGCCGGATCCTCGATCCCCTCCCGCGCGAGGTGGTTGCGCATCCGCTGGACCCAGTCGCGCAGCTCGGCCTCGCTGCGGGCGTTGGCCAGGGAGAGCATCGGCTGCAGGTGGGCGACCTTCTCCAGGCGGCTGACGGCCTGCGGCCCGCCACCGACGACCTGCGTCGGCGAATCGGGCGTGACGAGCCCCGGATCGGCGTCCTCGAGCGCCTGCAGCTCGCGGTAGAGCGCGTCGTACTCGTCGTCGCCGATCTCCGGGTCGTCGAGCTCGTAGTAGCGGCGGGCGTGGTGGCGCAGCTGTTCGCGCAGCCGCGCGGCGCGGTCGGCGCGGTCGCCCGCCTCGGCGGAGCGGGCTCGATCCCCGCCCGCGCTCACTCTTCCAGTTCGCGCGCTGCCGGTTGGACCATGCGCGCGAGGTCGTAGCGGCGCAGGGCGTCCATGCCCGCCACGTCGGTGAGGTTGAAGTGCAGCGGCGTCACGGCGATCCGGCACGCGGCGACGGCGGCGAGATCGGTGCCGTCCTCCTCCTCGAAGCCGTGGTCGGTGCCGTAGATCCAGTACTGGCGCCGCGCGCCCTCCTCGGCCTTCAGGGTGAGCTCGTCGCGGTAGATGCGCTTGCCGAGCTTCGTCACCTCGACGCCGTCGGGGTGCGAGCCGGGGACGTTGATGTTGAGGAGCGTGCCCGCGGGCAGCGGCACCTCGTCGAGGCGGTCGACGATCGAGGCGGTGAAGTCGGCGGCGACGGCGAAGTCGAACTCGCGGCCCAGGCGGAAGTCCATCTCGCGCTGGGCCGACTGCTGGGAGACCGCGACCGCGGGCAGCCCGAGGATCACGCCCTCCAGCGCGGCGGCCACGGTGCCCGAGTAGGTGATGTCGTCCCCGAGGTTCGCGCCGTGGTTGATGCCGGCGACGACCGCCTCGGCGGTGAAGCCCTCGACGAGGCCGAGCTTGGCCAGGCGGACGCAGTCGACCGGGGTGCCGTCGGTCGCGTAGCCGTGCGTGCCGTCGTCGAACTCCACGCGCTCGACCCACAGCGGGCGGCGCGTCGTGATCGAGCGCGCCATCGCCGAGCGGTTGCCGTCGGGAGCGATGACCGCGAGCTCGATGTCGGGGACCTTCAGCAGCGCGCGGCGCAGGGCCTGGAGGCCGTCCGCGTCGATGCCGTCGTCGTTGGTGAGGAGGACGCGCATGGAGCCCGGAGTCTACGAGGCGGGCGGTGCGTGGTGCCCGCCGGGGCGCCCCGGCGCCGCCGCCGCGGAGGCACTCTCGTCGTCGTAGCGCACACCGGCGAAGTACAGGCCGTGCGGCGGCGCCGTCCGCCCCGCCTCGCGCCGGTGGGCGCCGCGCAGCAGACCCGCGAACTGCTCGATCGAGCGGCGTTCGTTGGCGACCTCGAGCATCGTGCCGACGAGGATGCGGATCATGTTGCGCATGAACGCGTCGGCGGTGATCCAGAAGCAGAGCAGGTCGCCGTCGCGGACCCAGCGGGCGGTCTCGACGATCCGCTCGAAGCGGACGTGGTCGGTCTCCGTCGGCGTGAACGCGGTGAAGTCGTGGGTGCCGGGAAGCAGGGCGGCGCAAGCGTCCAGGACGTCGCGGTCGGTGCGGTGGCGCCAGTGCAGGGCCCGGCCGCGCTCGAACGGGTCGCGCTGGCGGCGGATGAGAACGCGGTAGCAGTAGGTGCGCGCTCGGGCATGGCGCCGCGCGTCGAACCCGTCGTAGGCGAGCCGCGCGTCCAGGACGGCGATCTCCGGCGGCAGCAGCGAGTTGACGCCCTCGATCCGCCGCGGCGGGAGCCCCTCGTAGGAGGCCACCTGCGACCACGCGTGCACCCCGGCGTCGGTCCGTCCGGCCACCGTCAGCACGGCGGGCGCCTGCAGGACCGTGGAGAGCGCGAGCTCCAGCTCCCCCTGGACGGTCCGCTCCCCGGGCTGCCGCGCCCACCCCACGAAGGGCGAGCCGTCGTAGGCGACTGTCAACCGCGTCATGGGCACCGGATCAGCCTAGGCCCAAGCCCGATCAGCCTCAGCCAGCCGCCTCCCGCCCCTGGGTGCGTATCGCTTCAGCCGCGCTTCACGACGACAGCCGTCGCCGGCGCACGAACCGCCGCACCGTCCACGAGGACGCGACGTGCCACCCGAGCAGCAGCGACGAGGGCACCAGGGCGAACGCCGGCCAGAACGCGCCGCCGCCGGTCACCTCGTAGATCCCGATCAACCCCCCGTTGACGACGACGGCCGTCGTCCCGTGGACCTTCAGCGCCGCGCGGTCCAGGCGTTCGACCGCCGCCCCGAGACGCGCGACATGGCGCTTGGGGACGTCGCGGGTCAGGAGCATCAGCTCGGCGCGCGTCCCGGTCCGCTCCACCCGGCCCAGGCGCCGTTCGAGCTCGTCGATCGAGATCCGCCCGTCGGCGTAGGCCCCGTGCAGCAGCCGCGAGCAGCGCTCGCGGTCGGCGTCGGAGGCCAGCTGGAGCACGGCGGGCATGTACCCCACGATAGAGAAGCCGCCCGCACCCGAATCCGCCCCACAACGCGAAGCGCCCGCCACAAGGGCGGGCGCGACGATCCGGCGAGGTGCGGCTGCGACGAGCTAGACGAGCTCGAGGTAGACCATCTCGGTGGCGTCACCCTGACGCGCGCCGAGCTTGAGGATGCGGGTGTAGCCACCCGGACGCGCGCTGTAGCGCGGCGCGACCTCCTCGAACAGCTTGGCCACCGTGGCCTTGTCCTGGCCCAGGTCGCTGAGCGCCAGACGGCGAGCGTGAAGGTCGCCCTTCTTGGCCAGCGTGATGAGCTTCTCGACCTCCGGCTTGACCGCCTTGGCCTTCGCCTCGGTGGTCTTGATGCGCTCGTGCTGGATGACCTCCTTGCAGAGGTTGCGCAGCAGCGCCTTGCGGTGGGCCGTGTCGCGGCTCAGCTTGTGACGGGTCTTCTGATGGCGCATGGTCTCTAGTCCTCGCGGAGGTTCAGCCCGCGCGCTTCGAGCGTCTCGATGACCTCGTCGATCGACTTCTTGCCGAAGTTCGGAATGGCGTTCAGCTCGCCCTCCGACTTGGACACGAGGTCGCCGACGGTCTGGATGCCGGCCCGCTTGAGGCAGTTGTAGGAACGGACACCGAGCTCGAGCTCCTCGATGAGGATGTCGTGCATCGGGCCGCCGGAGGTGGTGGCCGCGGCGCCGCCGGCGTGACCGTTGCCGGTCCCGGCGAGCCCCTCGGCGAGGGCGCCGGCCGGACCGGCCCGGAGCTCCTCGACGCGGTCGGCGTCGGTGAAGATGGCGAGCTGCGAGATGAGCAGCTCAGCCGCCTCGCGCAGCGCGGAGTGCGGATCGATCGAGCCGTCGGTCTCGATGTCGAGCGTCAGCTTGTCGAAGTCGGTGCGCTGACCGACGCGCGCCGGCTCCACGGCGTAGGCGACACGACGGACCGGGGAGAAGATCGAGTCGATCGGGATGACGCCGATCGGCTGGTCCGGCGTCTTGTTGTCCTCCGCCGGACGGTACCCGCGGCCGCGGCCGATGGTCCGGTACAGCTCGAGCTTGGTCTTCATCTCGAGCCACGCGATCTGGACGTCGGGGTTGAGGATCTCGACGCCGGCAGGGAGGTCGATGTCCTTGGCGGTGATGTCACCGGGGCCGGTGACCACCAGCGGCGCCTCGACCTCAGTGGCGTCCGAGTGCATCTTGCACACGATCCCCTTGAGGTTGAGGACGATGTCCGTGACGTCTTCCTTGACGCCCTGGATGGTCGAGAACTCGTGCGCGACGCCCTCGATGCGAACGCTCGTCACCGCAGCGCCGCTCAGCGAGCTGAGCAGCACCCGGCGCAGCGAGTTGCCGAACGTGTAGCCGAAGCCACGATCGAGCGGCTCGATCGTGAAGGTGCCGCGGTTGTCGTCGACCGACTCGCTGGTGATTCGGGGGACTTGGAAGTCGAGCATGAGGGCCTTACTGTTGTCTCTCTAGGGCGGCGCGGGGACACACCGGGCGCGCCGCGCGTCTCTTCAAGCGGGCGATTACTTCGAGTACAGCTCGACGATGAGCTGCTCCTGCACGGGCGCGGCCACCTCACGGCGCTCCGGCTTGCGCAGGACCTTCGCCGTCAGCGTGTCGTGGTCGGCCTGCAGCCAGCCCGGGACCTGCCCCGTGAGCTCAGTGGCGTCACGGATCGCTGCCTCGGCGGGAGAGCCGGACTTGATCGAGATGACCTCACCCTCACGCACCTGGTAGCTGGGGATGTCGACGCGGCGGCCGTTGATCAGCCAGTGGCCGTGGCGGACGAGCTGACGCGCCTGGCGGCGCGACGCAGCGAAGCCAAGGCGAACCAGGACGTTGTCGAGACGGAGCTCGAGCAGCGTCAGGAGGTTCTCGCCGGTGATGCCCTGCTGGCGGCTCGCCTTGTCGTAGTAGTTGGCGAACTGCTTCTCCAGGATGCCGTAGTACCGCTTCGCCTTCTGCTTCTCACGAAGCTGAACGCGGTACTCGGACTGCTTCTGACGTCCGCGGCCGTGATCGCCCGGCGGGTATGCGCGACGCTCGACGCCGCACTTGTCCGTCAGGCAGCGCTCGCCCTTGAGGAACAGCTTCTGGCCCTCGCGGCGGCACTGCTTGCACTGGGGGGAGGTGTCTCGAGCCACGGAACTCCCTTACACGCGGCGCCGCTTGCGCGGGCGGCAGCCGTTGTGGGCCTGAGGCGTGACGTCGCGCACACCGGTGACCTCGAGGCCGGCGGCCTGAAGCGAGCGGATCGCGGTCTCGCGACCCGAGCCGGGGCCCTTGACGAAGACCTCGACCTTCTGGAGCCCCTGCTCCATGCCCTTGCGGGCGGCGGCGTCAGCCGTGACCTGGGCGGCGAAGGGCGTCGACTTGCGTGAGCCCTTGAAGCCCGCGCCGCCGGCCGACTCCCACGCGATGACGTTGCCCTCGCGATCGGTCAGGGACACGATCGTGTTGTTGAAGGACGTCTTGATGTGGGCCTGGCCGATGGGGATGTTCTTCTTCGGCTTGCGGCGACCACGCTGCGGGCGCTTGGGTGCGGGCACTTACTTCTTCCCTGCCTTCTTCTTGCCGGCCACCGACATGCGCTTGGGGCCCTTGCGCGTGCGCGCGTTGGTCTTGGTGTTCTGCCCACGCACGGGCAGGCCGCGACGATGGCGGAGGCCGCGGTAGCAGCCGATCTCCATCAGGCGCTTGATGTCCTGGGAGCGCTCGCGGCGCAGATCGCCCTCGACCGTGAGGTCGGCGTCGATCGCGTCACGCAGCTTGGTGACCTCGTCCTCGGTCAGGTCGCGCACGTACGTGTCGGCGCTGATTCCCGTCTCCGCGAGGAGCTTGTTCGAGGTGGTGCGGCCGATCCCGTAGATGTACGTGAGACCGATCTCGACACGCTTGTTGAGGGGAATGTTGATTCCGGAGATGCGAGCCATGCGCGTCAGCCCTGCCGCTGCTTGTGACGCGGGTTGGAGCAGATCACGAGCACCGCACCGTGGCGGCGGATGATCTTGCACTTCTCGCACATCGGCTTGACCGACGGTCGTACCTTCATGAGCCCTTTCGGGGAGTGAAAACGAGAGAAAACGAAGCGTGCACAGGCAGGGGCCCGCAAAACGCGCGACCGTTGAAGATAGCAAACGTCGCTGTCGGAACCTGCGCGGCGGCGTGTGTGATCAGTCCACGGCCCGTCGCGTGAAGCCCCGGACGCCCAGGAACCCGAACACGGCGAGCGAGACGACGAGCCCCAGCGCCACCCAGCCTGCCGCCATGTGCGGCTGATCGGTGAGCGCGCCGCGCATCCCCTCCGACACGTAGGTCATCGGGTTGGCCAGCGTCACGACCTGGAACCAGCGTAGGCCGTCCAGCGACTCCCACGGGTAGAACGTCGCCCCGGTGTAGATGAACGGCGTGAGGATGAGGCCGAAGGCGATGGTGATCCGCGACGGCGGGACCGCGGTGCCGTGCACGAGGCCGACGCACGCCCCGGCGAGCGCGCCGATGACGATCATCGCGACGAGGCCGATCCACGAGGCGTTGGAGAGGTCGACGCCACCGGGCAGAATCAGCTCGCCGAGGGGGATGATCAGGATCCCGCCGAGGATCCCGCGCAGCGCGGCGATCAGGAGCTTCTCCCCCGCCACCCAGGTCACGGGCAGCGGCGCGAGCAGGCGATCCTCGATCTCCTTGGTGAACGAGAACTCGATGACCAGCGGCAGCGCCACGTTCTGCAGCGCGGTGAGCATCAGGGTCAGCGCGAGGACGCCGGGCAGCAGTGCGATCCCATAAGACCCGCGCGCGGCGCCGATCTCCGGCAGCACGCGACCGAAGACGAACAGGAAGAAGATCGGCTGCAGCAGCGACTGGCTCAGGAACGGGATCAGGTCCTTGCGGAACGTCACGTAGAGGTCGCGCTCGAACAGCGCGACGAACGCCTGGTTGGACGCGCGGTTCATCTGGCGACCACCGCGCGAACGAGCCCCCGGGCGAGTTCGCGCCCGGAACGCGAGCCCCCTGGGCGAGCTTTCCGCCTCATCGCAGCTCCCGCCCCGTCAGGTGCACGAAGACGTCCTCGAGCGTGCCCTCCATGCGGCGCAGCTCGATCAGGTCGCGATCGGCCGCGCGGACGAGCTCGGCCAGCCGCGCGGCGGTCACGTCCCCGTAGACGCGCCCGTGCCAGCGGTCCTCCTCCACGCGGCCCTCCACGCTCTCGACGCCGTCGCCTCCTGGCAGCTCCAGCGGTTGCGCGCCCGCGACGGTGACCTCCACCCCACGTTCGGCGGGCAGCAGGCTCCGCAGCCCGCGCGGCGTGTCCAGCGCGATGATCGTGCCGTGGTCCACGACGGCGATGCGGTCGCAGAGGCGGTCGGCCTCGACCATGTCGTGCGTGGTCAGCATCAGCGTGACGCCCCGCTCACGCAGGTCGGTCATCGTGTCCCACAGGAACAGGCGCGACTGCGGGTCCAGCACGGTCGTCGGCTCGTCGAGGATGAGCAGCCGCGGCTCGTGCATGAGCGCGCGGGCGATCATCAGCCGCTGGGCCATGCCGCCGGAGTACGTGTCGACCTTGTCGTCGGCGCGACCCTCCAGCCCCATCCGCTCGAGCATCTCCTCTGCCCGCCGGCGCCGCGTGCGCCGCGGCTCCCCGAAGTAGGCGGCGTGGAAGACCAGGTTCTCGATCGCGGTGAGCGACCGGTCCAGGTTGGGCCGCTGCGGGATCACCGCGATCCGCTGCTTGACCGAGACCGCGTCGCGCGCCACGTCGAAGCCGTCGACGGTGACGAGCCCCGCGCTCGGCTTCACGCGCGTGGTGATCGCGCCGATCGTCGTCGTCTTGCCCGCCCCGTTGGGGCCGAGCAGGCCGAAGATCTCCCCCTCGACGATCGAGAAGTCGATTCCGGCGACGGCCTCGGGTCCGTGGGCCAGGTAGCGCTTGTGGAGGCCGGCGACCTCGACAAGAGCCGCGCCGCTCACTAAGCGGCGACCCGGTCGGTGTCCAGATGCCAGGGCGTGAGGATGCGGGGTCCGTCGGCGGTGACCGCGACGGTGAACTCGAAGTGGGCGGCCAGCGAGCCGTCCTGGGAGAAGATCGACCAGCCGTCGGAGGCCATCCGCACCGGGTGGCGTCCCGCGGTGGTCATCGGCTCGATCGCGAGGACCATGCCCTCCTCCAGCAGCGGGCCGCGGCCCGGATCGCCGAAGTTCGGGATCTGCGGGTCCTCGTGCATGTCGCGCCCGACGCCGTGGCCGACCAGCGACCGCACGACCGACAGCCCCGCCGCCTCGACCGTGGTCTGCACGGCGTGGGAGACGTCGCCCAGACGGTTGCCGACCTTGACCTGGGCGACGCCGTCGAACAGCGACTGCTCGGTCACGTCCAGCAGCTTGCGCGCGACCGGCG
This sequence comes from Solirubrobacterales bacterium, assembly GCA_025964175.1. Taxonomy (GTDB): domain Bacteria; phylum Actinomycetota; class Thermoleophilia; order Solirubrobacterales; family Solirubrobacteraceae; genus Capillimicrobium. The sequence goes on along the minus strand of JAOPZL010000369.1, from coordinate 7,637 downwards.
AGATCGAGCCGACGGCGAACGTGCGCGCGCCGTCGGCGACCCAGCCGTCGAGCGTGACGCCGATGTCGACCGACAGGATGTCGCCCTTCTCCAGCGTGTAGCCGCCGGGGATGCCGTGGACGACCATCGAGTTGGGCGACGCGCAGATGGAGCCCGGGAAGCCGCGGTAGCCCTTGAACGACGGAACCGCGCCCTGCGAGCGGATGTACTTCTCCGCCGCCGCGTCGAGCTCCTTCGTCGTCACGCCGGCGCGGATCTTCCCCTCGAGCAGCTTCATCGTCCGCCGGTGGACCTCACCAGCGGACGCCATCTTCTCGAGCTCATCGGGGGTCTTGCGGATGATCATGCCGGGAACGGGTGGGGACGGATGGCTAGATCTGCTCTTCGAGGCGAAGCGTGGCCAGCGTCGCCCGGATGTGGTCGTGAACCTCGTTCGGCGGGCGGCGCCCGTCGAAGCGCTTGAGCAGCCCCTGCTTCTCGTAGAAGCCGATCAGCGGAGCGGTCTGCTCGTGGTAGACGGCGAGCCGCTTGCGCACGGTCTCCTCGCTGTCGTCCTCGCGCTGGATGAGCCGCGAGCCGTCCACGTCGCAGACGCCCTCGTGCTTGGGCGGGTCGAAGTCGACGTGGTAGACGCGGCCGGTCTTCACCGAGACGCGACGGCCGGAGATCCGGCGCACGACCTCGTCGTCGGGCGTGTCGATGAGCAGTACGGCCGTGAGGGTGCGCCCGAAGTCCTGCAGCGCCTCGTCCAGCGCCTCGGCCTGACCGACCGTGCGCGGGAAGCCGTCGAGCAGGAACCCGTCGGAGGCCTCCTCGTCGCGCAGCTGGTCGAGGATCACGCCGATGATGACGTCGTCGGGGACGAGCTCGCCCCGCGACATGTACTCCTTGGCCTTGCGCCCCAGCTCCGTCTCCTCGGCGACCGCAGCGCGGAGGATGTTGCCGGTGGCCAGGTACAGCAGAGGGAAGTCCTCCTGCAGGCGCTCGGCCTGGGTGCCCTTTCCGGCACCCGGCGGACCCAGGAGGATGAGGTTGAGCTCAGACACGAGACCGGCCACCCTACTTCAGGAAGCCCTCGTAGTTGCGCATCATCAGCTGGGCCTCGAGCTGCTTCATGGTGTCCAGCGCCACGCCGATCACGATGAGGATCGACGTACCGCCGAAGTAGAAGGTCGCCGACGTCTGGTTGATGAGGATCGTCGGCAGAGCCGCCACGGCAGCCAGATACAGCGCGCCCGGGAAGGTCAGCCGAGCCAGGATGCGGTCCAGGAACTCGGCCGTCGGCCGCCCCGGTCTGACGCCGGGGATGAAGCCGCCGTACTTCTTCAGGTTCTCGGCCTGGTCCACCGGGTTGAACGTCACCGCGGTGTAGAAGTACGTGAAGACGATGATGAAGATCGACTCGCCCACGAGGTAGGGCCACTTCGACGGGGAGAAGAAGTTGGAGAAGTCCGTCGCCCAGGGCGTGTTCAGCAGCTGGCCGATGGTGGGCGGGAACGCCATGATCGACGCGGCGAAGATGACCGGGATGACGCCGGCCATGTTCACGCGCAGCGGCAGGTAGGTCTGGCCGCCCTGGGTCATGCGCCGCCCGATCACGCGCTTGGCGTACTGGACCGGGATGCGCCGCTGCCCCTCCTGGATGAAGACGATCGCGGCGATCACGCCCAGGGCCAGGAACGGCATCATGACCTTGAAGACCTGGTCGTCGCTCGTCCACCACGCGTTGATCCCGTTCGGGAGCCCGGAGACGATCGAGGCGAAGATCATCAGCGAGATGCCGTTGCCGATGCCGCGCTGGGTGATGAGCTCGCCCATCCACATCAGCAGGATCGTGCCGGCGGTCAGCGACAGGACGATCAGGAAGACCGTGCCCACGTTGAAGGGGGTGATGACCGGCTGGCCGGCGCTGTCGGAGAACGACTTGAAGAGGAAGACGTAGCCGATCGCCTGGGCGAACGCGAGGCCGACGGTCAGGTAGCGCGTGTACTGCGTGATGCGCTGCTGCCCGACCTCGCCCTCCTTCTGCAGCTTCTCCAGGGACGGCACGACGACCGTCAGGAGCTGCAGGATGATCGATGCCGTGATGTACGGCATGATCCCGAGGGCGAAGAGCGCGATGCGCGACAGCCCACCGCCGGAGAAGACGTTGAGGAAGTTGAGGACACCGCCGCCGCCGAACTGCGACTGGATGTCCTGGATGGCCGACGCGGAGACCCCCGGGACGGGGATGTGCGAGCCGACGCGGTAGAGCGCAAGAAGCGCTGCGGTGAACAGCAGCTTCTTGCGGATCTCCGCGACGGTGAAGGCGCTGAGAATCGTCGAGAGCATCCTGCCCTCAGCCTACCGGGGTGACGTTCTCAGGCCTCGACGAGCACGCACGTGCCGCCGGCGGCCTCGATGGACTCGCGGGCGCCGGCGCTGAACGCGTGCGCGTGCACGGTCATCGCCTTGCTGATCGAGCCCTTGCCGAGGACCTTCACCGGAACGCCCTTGCGCTGCGCGATGCCGGCCTTGGCGAAGTCCTCCAGGCCGACCTCCGCGCCCGCCTCGAAGCGGCGCTCCAGGTCCTGGATGTTGACCGGCTGCGTGTGCGTGCGGAACGGCTCGAACGGCATCGACTTCTTCATGTGCGGGCCGCGCAGCTTGCGCATCCGCATGTGGATCGGCATCTGCCCACCCTCGAAGCCCGGACGCGACTTGGAGCCCGCGCGGGACCCGGCGCCCTTCTGACCGCGGCCCGACGTCTTGCCGGTGCCCGACCCCTCGCCGCGACCGACGCGCTTGCGCGGCTTGCGCGAGCCCTCGGACGGGTGCAGCGAGTGCAGCCCGATCCGCGGCTCGTTCTCGTTCTCAGCGTTGTCAGCCATCGATCTTCACCAGATGCCGGACCCGGTGCAGCATGCCCCGGATCTGCTCGTTGTCCTTGACCTCGACCGTCTGGCCGATCTTGCGGAGCCCCAGCGACCGCAGCGTCTCGCGCTGCGCGTGGTTGGCCCCGTTCTTGCTCTTCACCTGGGTGACGGACGGCATCAGGCCGTGACCTCCTCGGCGGGCTCCTGCGCGGAGATGGTCTCCGTGGGAGCCTCGTCGGACGCGCCGCCGAGGCCGAGCACCGCGTTGATCGAGAGACCGCGCAGCTGCGCGACCTCCTCGGGGCGCCGCAGCGCCTGGAGCCCGGCGACCGTCGCCTTGACCAGGTTGATGGGGTTCTGCGTGCCGAGCGACTTGGAGAGGATGTCGTGGATCCCCGCCAGCTCGAGCACCGCGCGCACGCCACCGCCGGCGATCACGCCGGTACCGGGCGAGGCCGGCTTGAGCAGCACGTGCCCGGAGCCGAAGATGCCGTCGACGCGGTGCGTGATGGTCGAACCGTGCTTGGGCACGCGGAAGAGGTTCTTCTTGGCCTGCTCGACACCCTTCTGGATGGCGAGCGGGACCTCGTTGGCCTTGCCGTAGCCGATGCCGACCACCGACTCCTCGTCGCCGACGACGACGAGCGCGGTGAAGCTGAAGCGACGGCCGCCCTTGACCACCTTGGCGACGCGGTTGATCTCAACCACGCGCTCCTGGAGGTCAAGCCCGGCGGAGCTGACTGAACGATCGATAAGCATGAAGTGTGTCCCTAGATTGCCAGGCCGGCTTCGCGGGCGCCGTCGGCCACGGCCTTGACGCGGCCGTGGTACTGGTAGCCGCCGCGGTCGAACACCGCGGTCTCGATGCCGGCGGCCTTCGCACGCTCGGCGATGAGCTCGCCGACGCGGGTGGCCTGCTCGGTGCGACCCAGCGACCGCAGCTCTGCCTCGGTCCACTGCGCCGAGGCCAGCGTGACGCCGGCCCCGTCGTCGATGAGCTGGGCGAAGACGCCGTTGTTGGAGCGGAAGACGGCCAGACGCGGCCGAGTGGCCGTGCCGGACACCTTCGCCCGGACGCGACGACGCCGCTTGAGACGGCGGGCTTCCTTCGTGACGATGCTCATGCGCGCTTGCCCACCTTCCTGGCGACGTACTCGCCCTCGTAGCGAATGCCCTTGCCCTTGTAGGGCTCCGGCGGACGCTGCTTGCGAATCGTGGCGGCGATCTCGCCGACCACCTGCTTGGAGATGCCCCGGATGATGATGCGCGTCGGGATCGGAACCTCGAAGTCGATGCCATCGGGGGCCTTGATCGAGACCGGGTGCGAATAGCCCAGAGCGAGCTCCAGGTCGCGGCCCTTGAGCGCGGCGCGGTAGCCGACGCCCTGGATCTCCAGGGTCTTGGTGTACCCGTTGGTGACACCTTCGACCATGTTGAAGACGAGCGAGCGCGTGAGGCCGTGCAGGGCACGGTGCTCGCCGCGGTCGGTCGGTCGGGTGACCGTGAGGACGTCGCCGTCCTGGGTCACCGTGATGTCGCGATGGACCCGCTCCGTGAGCTCGCCCTTGGGGCCGTGCACGCGCACGACGTCGGGCTCCACGGAGATGGTCACGCCCGCCGGAACGGGGATGGGCTTGCGTCCGATTCGGCTCACGTCACCACACCTTCGCCACGATCTCGCCGCCCACGCCCGCGCGCCGCGCGTCGTGGCCGGTCATGACGCCCCGGGAGGTGGAGACGATCGTCGTCCCCATGCCGCCCTGGACCTTCGGGATCGCCGTGGCCGGCGCGTAGTGGCGCTGGCCCGGACGGGACACGCGCTGCAGGCCGCTGATGGCGGACTGACGCGAGTCGGTGTACTTGAGCTTGATGTTGATCAGCTCGGCGGGGCGCTCAGGCGTGGGCGCCTCGATGGAGTAGCTCTCGATGTACCCCTGCTCCTTGAGGATGCGCGCCATCTCCACCTTGAGCTTGCTCGAGGGGATCAGGGCGTTCTCGTGCGCCGCGTGGATCGCGTTGCGAATCCGCGTCAAGAAGTCGGCGATGGGATCGGTCATGGACATCGTCAGTTACCTACCAGCTGCTCTTCGTCATCCCGGGGATGTATCCGTCATGCGCGAGCTCGCGCAGGCAGATCCGGCAGATGCCGAACTTGCGGTAGACGGCCCGGGGGCGGCCGCACCGGCGGCAGCGTGTGTATTCACGGGTCTTGTACTTCGCGGGGCGCGCCTGGCGGACGCGCTGAGAGGTCTTCGCCATGCGCTCCTACTGATTCTCTCGGGTAAATGGCATCCCGAACGCCAGGAGCAGCGCGAGCGCGCCCGCGTCGTCGGGGGAGGAGGTCGTGATCGTGATGTCCAGGCCTCGGACCTGGTCGATCGCGTCGTAGTCGATCTCCGGGAAGATGGTCTGCTCGCGGATGCCGAGCGTGTAGTTGCCACGCCCGTCGAACGAGGTGCGCTTCAGCCCGCGGAAGTCGCGGACACGCGGCAGGGCGACCGACAGGAGGCGATCGAGGAACTCGTACGCCCGATCGTCACGCAGCGTGACCGACAGGCCGACAGGCATGCCCTCACGCAGCTTGAACGCCGCGATCGACTTGCGAGCGCGACGGACGTTCGGCTTCTGGCCCGCGATGGTCGCGAGCTGCTCCTGGGCCTGATCGAACATCTTCGAGTCCTGCTTGGCCTCGCCGACGCCCATGTTCAGGGTGATCTTCTCGATCTTCGGCACCTGCATGATCGAGGCCAGCCCGAGCTGCTCCTGCAGCGCGGGACGGATCTCCTCGACGTAGCGGGTCTTCAGACGAGCGGGTTGCGTGGGGGTGTCTGTGGCCATCAGTCGATCTGGGTGCCGGAGCGACGGGCGACGCGGAAGCGCTTGCCGTCCTCGCGCTTGATGCCGAGTCGGGTCGGCTTGTTGTCCTTGGGGTCCACCAGCGCGACGTTGGACACGTGGATCGGTCCCTCGCGCTCGATGACGCCGGCCTGAGCATTCGGGTTCAGGGCCGACGGCTTCTGGTGACGCTTGACGATGTTCAGTCCCTCGACGTAGACCCGTTCCTTCTTGGGGTCGACCTTCAGGACCTTGCCCGTCTTGCCGCGATCCTTGCCGCTGATCACGGTGACGGTGTCGTCGCGTCGGATCTTCAGGCTAGCCATCAGAGCACCTCCGGGGCGAGCGAGACGATCTTCATGAAGTTGCGATCGCGCAGCTCACGCGCCACGGGCCCGAAGATACGGGTCCCGCGCGGGTTGTTCTGCGCGTCGATGATCACGGCCGCGTTCTCGTCGAACGCGATGTACGTGCCGTCCTCGCGACCGAAGGACTTCTTCGTGCGCACGACGACCGCCGTGACGACGTCGCCCTTCTTGACCGTCCCCTGCGGGTTGGCCTGCTTGACCGTGGCGGTGATCACGTCGCCGACGTGGGCGTAGCGACGGCGTGAGCCGCCCTTCACGCGGATCACGAGGATCTCGCGCGCGCCCGTGTTGTCGGCGACCTTGAGCCGGGTCTCGTTCTGGATCATCGAGCCCGCTCCACGACCTCGATCAGCTTCCAGCGCTTGCTGCGCGAAAGCGGACGGGACTCCTCGACGCGGACGACGTCGCCCTCACGGGCGTCGTTGGTCTCGTCGTGGGCATGCAGGGACGACGTCCGGCGAACGACCTTCTCGTAGCGCCGGTGACGGCGCGCCGAGTCGATGCTCACGGTGATCGTCTTGTCGGCCTTGTCGGAGGTCACGATCCCCTGGCGCACCTTCTTGCGCCCGTGGACGTGCTCGACGGCAGCCGGCGGCTCGGTCTTGGGCTCGGCCTTGCGGGCCTCGCGCTCCTTGAGGCGGCGCGCCGTGCGGACCTTGGCCTTCCGGGCCCGCTCGGCCTTGCGCTCTTCCTGACGCTCCTCGGGGGTGCGCGCCGGTCGCTTGGACGCGGCGAGGTGCTTGGCCTGGGTCCGCTGCTCCTTGCGGGTCAGCGTGGGCCCGGCGTCGACGGCCTCGACGGTCTCCTCGACCGGGGTCTCCTCGTTGGTCTCTTCGTCAGCCATCAGATCTCGTTGGTGTCGATGCCGCGCTGGTGGGCGATGGTGAGCGCCCGCGCCAGTGCGCGCTTTGAGTTTCGGAGGCCGGCGGTGTTCTCCAGCTCGCCGGTGGCGTGCTGGAACCGCAGGCCGAACAGGTCACGCCGCGTCGTCTTGATGAGGTCAACGAGCTGCGTGTCCTGCATCTCCTGGATGTCGTTGGACTTCGCCATCAGACACCGTCCTCCCGGGTCACGAACTTGGTGCGGACCGGCAGCTTGTGCCCGGCGAGGCGCATGGCCTCACGGGCGAGCGTCTCGTCGACGCCGGCCAGTTCGAAGATCACACGGCCCGGCTTGACCACGGCGACCCAACCCTCGGGAGAGCCCTTGCCGGAGCCCATGCGGGTCTCGGCCGGCTTCTTCGTCACGGGCTTGTCGGGGAAGACGTTGATCCACACCTTGCCGCCGCGCTTGATCTTGCGGGTCAGGGCGATACGGGCAGCTTCGATCTGACGGTTCGTCAGCCAGCCGGCGTCGAGCGACTTGATGCCGTACTCGCCGAACTGCACGGTCGTCTGACCGCGCGAGAAGCCATGCCGGCGCCCGCGGTGCTGCTTGCGGTGCTTGACGCGCTTGGGAGAGAGCATCTACCGCCCACCTCCCGAAGGGCCACGCCCGCCGCCACCGCCGCCGCCACCGGGACGTCCGCCGCCGCCGGAGGGGCCACCGGGCCCACGTCCGCCGCCGCCGCCGCCGCCAC
>JAOPZL010000365.1 GCA_025964175.1 Solirubrobacterales bacterium | reverse complement strand
CGCCCCCGCGCCCGAAGCCGCCGCCGCGCCGCCGGCCGACGCGTAGCCACCCGCCGACTCCGCGCCCGCCGCGACGATGGCGAGCTCCGCGCTCTGAGGGGACGCTTGCCGCCGTCCTCGTCCCCGGATCCGTAGGCTCCGCGCCATGCGCGTCGGCATCATCACGGGCTCCGGGACCTACGCCCTGCCGGGCTTCCAGGACGCCTCCTCACGGGAGATCGCGACCCGGTTCGGCACCGTCAGGATCACCGAGGGCCGCTGGGCGGGCGTCGAGGTCGTGCACGTCTCCCGCCACGAGGAAGGCCACCTGCGGCTCTCCAGCGACGTGCAGCACCAGGCCAACATCCTGGCCCTGAAGGAGGCGGGCGTCGGCTGCGTCCTGGGCGCCACGGTCTGCGGTGCGCTGGACCAGGACGTCGCCCTCGGCACGCTGATCGTCTTCGACGACCTCCACTTCCTCGCCAACCGGCTGCCCGACGGCTCGATCTGCACGCTCTACACGGAGCCGGGCGAGCGTGGCCGGGGCCACTGGATCTTCGACCGCCCGTTCAGCGCGCCGCTGCGCACCGCGCTGCTGCAGGGCGCGCGCGCCGCGGGCCATCCGGTGCGCGACGGCGGGTGCTACGGCCACGTCGACGGCCCGCGCTTCAACACCCGCACCGAGATCCGCCAGCTCGCGCAGGCCGGCGTGACCGCGGTCTCGCAGACCGCCGGGCCGGAGACCGTGCTGTGCGGCGAGGCGGAGCTGCCCTACGCGCTGATCGGCTACGCGACCGACTACGCCAACGGGATCCCGTCCGAGCCGACCCCGGTGGCGACCCTCGTGGAGCTCATCGGCCGGTCCGCAGCGAGCTTCGCCCACACGCTGGGCGAGGCGGTCCAGCGGGTCGCACCGGACGCCGTCGAGCCGGTGGGAAGCCACTTCCGCTTCGACTGAAAAACGGGGTAATGGGCGCGGTCGCACGGACCCGGAGTGACCATGCCCGCACGTCATCCGAGACATGCGCGGTCGGTCACCGGACCGTGGTCCTCACCGGTGCGACCCTCCGCCGCGCGGCGTGCTATTCACCCTCGCTGACATGGCGTCAACCCCATGCCTGCTCGTGTGCGACGACGCACCGGGCTTCCGCCTGCTCGTCCAGACCGTCTTCGAGGACGGCGGCTTCGCCGTGGCCGGAAACGCAGCGACGTGGCTGGAGGCGGAGCGCGACGCGGCCGAGCTCCAGCCCGACGCGATCCTGCTGGACCTGTGGCTGCCGACCTTCGAACGCGACGGCGTCATGCGGGTCCGCGCCGCGGCCCCGGGCGCGGTCCTGGCCGTCGTCTCGTCGCTGGCCACCAGCCAGGTCGCCGCGCTCGTCGACGGCATCGCCGGGATCGACCTGATCCTCTCCAAGCGCGATCCGCCCGAGGAGATGGTCCGCGCGCTGCGCGGAGCGCTGCGCTAGGCCCGGGAGGCGCCGCGCTGGCCGGGCGCGCATTGCGGGGCAGGGATTCGAACCCCGATAACCAGGACCAAAACCTAGTGTCTTGCCATTAGACGACCCCGCAGGGAGTCGGGTCTGACGCTACCAAGTGCGCGGCGCCGCGTAGCATCGGGCCGGTGAGCTCTCCAGCCCCAACCGTCATCATCATGGCCGGCGGCCAGGGCACGCGGATGCGGTCGCGCGTGCCCAAGGTGCTGCACCCCATCTGCGGTCGCGCGATGGCCCTGTGGCCCGTCCATGCGGCGCTGGAGGCCGGTGCCGCCCGCGTCGTCGTGGTCGGCGGCCCCGACCGCGCGCTGGAGCCCGTGCTGCCCGACGGGGTCGCGCTCGCCGTGCAGGAGCAGCCGCGCGGGACGGGCGACGCGGTCCGCAGCGCGGCCGAGCACATCGGCGAGGACGACACGGTGATCGTCCTGTCGGGTGACGTGCCGCTGATCACCGGCGAGGCGATCGCCGGCCTGGCCCAGGCCCACGCCCGCTCCGGCGCCCGCGCCACGATGGCGACGATGGTCCTCGACGACCCCACCGGCTACGGCCGCGTCGTGCGCGCGCCCGACGGCTCGGTCGAGCGCGTCGTGGAGACGAAGGCCGCCGGCGACGCGACGACGGCCGAACTCGCGATCCGCGAGGTCAACACCGGCGTCTATGCCTTCGCGGGGGGCGCGCTGCTGGAGCAGCTGGCGCTGCTGGGCAACGACAACGCCCAGGGCGAGTACTACCTCCCCGACGTGCTGCCCGCGCTGCGCCCGGTCGCCGCGCACCAACTCGACGACCCGACGCTGATGCTCGGCGTCAACGACCGCGTCGACCTGCAGGAGGTCCGCGCGATCGCCCAGCAGCGGATCGTCGACGAGCACGCCCGCTCCGGCGTGGCCTTCGTCTCGCCCGCGACCACCGTCCTCGACGTCGACGTCACGATCGGCCAGGACACGGTCATCGAGCAGGGCTGCACGATCGCCGCCGGGACGACGATCGGCGCGGAGGCCACGATCGGCCCGCACACGACGATCAAGGCCAGCGCGCTCGGCGACGGGGTCACCGTGCGCCACTCGCACCTCGACGGCGCCCGCGTCGACGACGGCGCGACGGTCGGGCCGTTCGCCTACCTGCGCCCCGGCGCGCACCTGCGCAGCAAGGCCAAGGCCGGCACGTTCGTCGAGATCAAGAACTCCGACATCGGCGAGGGGACGAAGGTCCCGCACCTCTCCTACATCGGGGACGCCGACATCGGACCGGGGACGAACATCGGGGCTTCCAACGTGACCGCCAACTACGACGGCGTCAACAAGCACCGCACGACGATCGGGGCCAACGTCAAGAGCTCGGTCGACACGACGTTCGTCGCTCCCGTCACGATCGGCGACGGCGCCTACACCGCCGCGGGCTCGGTGATCGTGGACGACGTCCCGGCCGATGCGCTCGGCGTGGCGCGGGCGCGTCAGACGAACGTCGAGGGCTACGCGGACCGTCGCCGGAAGGACCAGTAGTCTCCATGGAGTCGATGAGCGCGGCGATCGAGATCGAGACGCAGTCCGCGTTGGCGACCACGAGTCTGCCGATCGAGTACGACAAGCGGCTCATGTTGTTTGCCGGCCGCTCCAACCCGGAGCTCGCGGCGAAGATCTCCGACAAGCTCGGGGTCGACCTCGGTCCCGTGACGCTGAAGACCTTCTCCAGCGGCGAGGTGTACTGCCGCTACGACGAGTCGATCCGCGGCGCGGACGTCTTCATCGTCCAGCCGACGGTGGGCAACCCGGCGACCGGCATCTCGGCCAACGACGCGCTCATGGAGCTGCTGCTCATGATCGACGCGGCGATCGGCGCCTCCGCCCATCGCGTGGTCGCCGTCACCCCGTGGTTCGGCTACAGCCGCCAGGACAAGAAATCCGCTCCGCGTGAGCCGATCTCCGCGCGTCTCGTCGCGCGGATGATCGAGTCGGCGGGCGCGGACCGGGTCCTCACCATGGACCTCCACGCCGGGCAGATCCAGGGCTTCTTCCGCAAGCCGGTCGACCACATGACCGCGCTGTTCATGCTCACGCAGTACTTCGACGACCTCGGCCTGGACGACCTCGTCGTCGTCGCCCCGGACGTCGGCCGCGCCAAGCTGAACCAGAAGTTCGCCGAGAAGCTCGGGGCCGAGCTGGCCATCCTCACGAAGGAGCGCAAGGCGCACCAGGTCGCCGAGATCGGCTACGTGATCGGCGACGTGAAGGGCAAGACGGCGATCATCGTCGACGACATGATCGACACCGCGGGCACGCTGTGCGCGGCCGGTCAGGCCGTCCTGGACGCGGGCGCCGCGCGCGTCTACGCGGCCGCGACGCACGCCGTCTTCTCCGGGAACGCGTTCGAGAACCTGGCCGGCGCGCCGTTCGAGCAGATCGTCGTCACCGACACGATCCCGCTGCGCGAGGGCGCCCCCGACAACGTGCGCGTGCTCTCCTGCGCCGAGCTGCTGAGCGACTCGATCCGGCGCATCTTCACCGACGGCTCCGTCTCCGAGGTCTTCGGCGGAGAGAATCAGCTGTTCTGATGGTCGGACGGCGGAGAGAACCAGCTGTTCTGAGGAGCTGACGGCGACGTGCCCGGCGAGGCCTACGCCCTCATGGAGCGCCTCGGCCTGGCCGAGGACGAGCTCTGCCGCGTCCTGGGCAGCGATCCGCTGTCGATCCTCTCCGGCCAGGCCGACCACGACCCGCGCCTGCGCATCCTGCTCGACCTCACCGCCGAGGCGGAGGTCAAGGTCGGGCCCGAGGCGTTACGGCTGTGGACGCGCCGACAGCCGCAGCTCGGGTTCCTGCTCGACGGCGACTTCGCCGCCTTCGAGGACGCGCTGACCATCCTGGCCGAGCGCGGCCTGACTATCTCTCGCGGTCCGGGACCTTCTCCCCCGGCCACACCCCGGTGAGGTGCTCGTAGGACTTCGCGCCGGCCCGGTTCACGAGGGCCTTCACGACGGCGAAGATCATGCCCTGGATCGCGGCGACGCTGAGCACCTTGCCCCACGACGCCAGCTCGGTGGTGGGCTTGGGCGGGTCCTCGTCGTCGATCTTCGTCCAGATCGCATCGAAGACCTTGCGGCCGGCCATGCCCGCGATCAGGCCGAGGATGATTCCGAACGGCTTGTAGATCAACTTCATGTGGTCCGCCCTCTGTTGCGGGATTCTGTTCGCTTGGTCGATTGAATCGGGTACCCAGGACCGAGAGGATGGCAATCATGGACGAAGGGCAGAGCAACGACCTTCTCCGCCGGGCCTTGATCGACGAGGCGGACGCGGCAGCCGTCGCGCTGCGCGTCCACCCGCTGGCCCTGTGCGACGCGCTGACGGTGATCTTCCACGGGCGCCGGGATCTGGGAACCATCCAGACCTACATCGCCCACGGCGGCCTGGGCGCCGGCATGGCCGTGGCCCCGAGCGCGCTGCTGCGCGTCCCGGTCGATCTCGACCTGGGGGATGCGGTCGACCGCGAGGAGGCCGAGGCGCTCTACGCCGCCCAGGCCCAGGCGCTGCGCGACGCGATCGTCGCTGCCGACACCGTCCTCGCCGTCTGGCGCGAGCCGCTGCAGGAGGCCGTCGGGGCGAGGATCACGATCGACACCTCGATCGAGTCGCAGGTGAGCCTGCCCGCCCATCGCCTGATGCCCGTCTCCCTCGCGGCCCCCGACCGCCAGATCACCGTCGCGCCGGTGTGCAGCGCGCGGACGCTGGTCGAGGGCCGCCCGCCGATGGGGATCGCCTGCGTCGCGCCCGACGTCGCGTGGATCTACCCGCTGGCCGACGACCCCGAGACGTGCCTGGACGACTTCCTCGCACGGGCCGCGACGCACGCCCACGAGACGGCGCAGCGACTCGAGCACCAGGAGACCTCGATCCGCCTGTTCATGGAGCTCAACGAGGAGCGCCCGGAGTAATCCCTCCCCTCGGGGGCGCGCGGCACCCCTGGCGCGCGCCGGGCCCGGCGCCGGTAGCGTTGCGCGCCGCATGCGCCGCTGGGTCGTCATCACCGTCGGGGTCGTGGCGTTCCTCGCCATCTCCTTCCTGCTCGCCCGCTGGCTGACGGTCGACAACGCCGAACGCGAGAAGGTCGAGACGCTGCTGCGCGCCCAGGCCGCCGGCGACGGCGCCGCGCTGGCCCGCGACATCGCCGGCTGCGCCGCCGATCCGGCGTGCACGGCGAAGACCGCGGCACAGGCGCGGATGCTGAAGACCCCGGGTCGCGTCGAGATCGTCGCCTACGACTCGGCGACCGCCCACGCGCTCGGCGCGAAGGACGGGCCGACCCGCGTCGTGTGGAAGACCGCGGCGCGCCTGACCACCGTCCAGTGCGTCCAGATCCGCCGCACGGGCAGCGTGCTCTCCGGCGCGTCCGTTACCGTGACGGCCCTCAGCGAGCCGATCGACCGCCAAGCAGGGTGCTGAGGCGGTCAGCGCCAGTCCCCGCAACCTTGCGTGGCGGCGCGTGTTCGCACCCCCGACCATGCTGCGCCGCTTCCCCGCCCTCCTCCTCGCCCTGTCCCCGCTGCTCGCCGCGGCGCTCGTCGCCATGGCCGCGCCCGCCGCGGCAACCGCCGCGCAGACGCCGACCCGCGGCGCGCTCTACCAGGACGGCCCCGACGGGCGCTACCTGCTCGACAGCGACTGGACGCTGGAGCAGGACGGCAGCCGCCGCACGGTGACCGTCCCCAACGCGTGGAACGCGACGGGGGACACGCTGAAGGACTTCCTCCCGAAGATCGCGACCTACACGAAGTCGTTCGATCTTCCCGGGGCAGGCCTGAAGCGCGACTGGGTGGTGCGCTTCGAGTCGGTCAACTACCGCGCGACGGTGACCCTGAACGGCCATCGCCTCGGCACCCACCAGGGCGCCTTCACCCCGTTCGAGTTCGTCCTGCCCCGCTCCTTCCTGCGTCGCGGCGCCAACACGCTGGCCGTCCGCGTCGACGCCCGCCACCGCACCACGATGGACTTCCCGTTCGCCGGCATCGGGTCCGACAACGAGCCCAGCGCCGGCTGGTGGCCGTACGGCGGGCTGCTGCGCGAGGTCTACCTGCGCGAGGTCGATCGCGTCGACCTCGACCGCGTCGCCGTCCAGCCCCGGCTCCCGTGCGCGACCTGCGCGGCCACCGTCTCCTTCCACGCGGACGCCCACAACCTCTCCGCCGACGCCCAGCGCGCGACGCTGACCGCCACCTTCGGCTCCCAGCGCACCACGCTGGGCACCACGGTCCTCTCCGCGGGCGGCACGAGCACGCTCTCCGGGCGCCTCGTCGTGCGTAACCCGAGGCTCTGGGAGCCCGGCTCGCCGACGCTCTACCCGGTCACCGTGACGGCGAAGATCGGCAAGCGCACCGTGCAGACCTGGTCGCTGAAGACCGGGATCCGCTCGATCCGCGTCAACTCCAACGGCGTCACGCTCCTCAACGGCAAGCCGCTGAACGCGCGCGGCTTCTCGCTGCACGAGGACTGGCCGGGGGAGGGCGGCGCGCAGAGCAACCAGACCCGCGACGAGCAGCTGGACTGGATCCAGCAGGCGGGCGGGACGATGCTGCGCTCGCACTACCCGCTGCACCCGCACGTCTACGAGGAGGCCGACCGCCGTGGCCTGCTCGTGTGGGACGAGGTGCCCGTCTACCAGATCTCGACCTCCGAGCTGTCCAAGGCCCCGGTCCGCGAGCTCGCTGACCAGTACCTCCGCGACAACGTCGTGGCGAACGTCAACCACCCGTCGATCATCGTCTGGTCGGTCGCCAACGAGCTCAACGCGAAGGTCGGCAGCACGCAGACCCGCTTCATCAAGCACTCGGTGAACCTGGTCAAGCGCCTGGACGACACGCGGCTGATCGGCCAGGCGTACGCCGGCTACCCGTCCTCGGGCTGCCAGAAGGGCTACGGACCGCTGACCGCGCTCGGCGTGAACCTCTACTTCGGCTGGTACACCGGGCGCCTGGGCGAGATCGCCGACCGCACACAGCTCTCCAGCTACTTGGACCAGGTCCACCGCTGCTACCCGCACAAGGCGATCTTCGCGACCGAGTGGGGCGCGGAGGCCAACCGCGACGGCCCCGCCGACGAGAAGGGCACCTACGCCTTCCAGTCGCAGTGGGTCCGCGACACGCTGGGCGTCCTCGACACCAAGCCGTGGCTGGCCGGAACGACCTACTGGACGCTGCAGGAGTTCCGCATCCGCCCCGACTGGGACGGCTCCAACCCGTACCCGACGTCACCGCTGCACCAGAAGGCGGTCATCACGTACGACGGGGTCAAGAAGCCGGCCTTCGACGTGCTCGCGCAGATGTACAAGGCGCACGCCCAGCTCGGGCGCTGACGCGCGCCGCCACGCGAGCGAGAACCGCCCCCGCTACCATCGTCGGTCTCATGGCCAAGACCTCTGCCACCAAGCTCGACGCCCGCGTGCGCACTCCCGCGGGCTCTCGCGCCACGCGCCGCCTGCGCCGCGAGGGTCGCATCCCCGGCGTCCTCTACGGCGGCGGCGCTGACCCGATCCCGTTCGACGTGGACGCTCGCGAGCTGCGCATCGCGCTCGCCGCCCGCGGCGCCGTCCTCGATCTCGCCCTCGACGGGGAGACCAACTCGGCGGTCGTCAAGGCCACCGACCATCATCCCGTCCGCGGCGAGACGACCCACATCGACCTCGTCCGCGTGAACCTCAACGAGGCCATCCAGGCCGTCGTCACGCTCGAGCTCACCGGCGTCGACGAGGCCCCGGGTGTCGTCGGCGGCGGCGTGATCGAGCAGGTCACCCGCGAGATCACGATCGAGGCGCTCCCGAACGAGATCCCCGAGTCGATCGTGCACGACGTCTCCACGATGGAGATGAACGACACGGTCTACCTGTCCGCGGTCTCCGCGCCCGCCGGCGTCACGCTGGTCGACGCGCCCGAGGACACCGTCGTCGCGACGCTGACCCCGCCGAAGCTCGGCGAGTCCGACGGCGACGGGATCGAGACCGAGACGGAGGTCGTCGGCCAGGCCGCGACTCCCGCCGCGGCCGAGCCGTCCGCCGACGCCGAGTCGGCCGGCACCCCCTCCGAGTAGCCCGGAGCACCGCCCTTGCCCGTCGACTGGCTCGTCGTCGGGCTGGGCAACCCCGGTTCGGAGTACGCCTACACGCCCCACAACGTGGGGTTCGAGGTCGCCGCCGCGCTCGCCGCGCGGTGGGACCTCCCCAAGGCGAAGAAGAAGTACGCGGGCCTGATCACCGATGGCCGCACCGGCCCCGGCGGCCCCCGGGTGGCCGTGCTGCTCCCGCAGACGTACATGAACGACGCCGGCCGTTCCGCGGGCCCCGCGCGCGGGGCGCTGCAGGTGGAGCTGGACCGGGTGCTCGTCGTCCACGACGAGATCGACCTCCCGTTCGGCGAGATCCGCACCCGCATGGGCGGCGGCCTGGCCGGCCACAACGGCCTGAAGTCGCTGCGCCGCGAGCTGGGCTCGCCCGACTTCCCGCGGGTGCGCATCGGCGTCGGCCGCCCCGACTCGACCGATCCCGACATCGTCGCGTCCTACGTGCTGGGCCGCTGGCGCCAGCCGCGCGACGAGGTGGCCGCGCTGATCGAGCGCGCCACCGACGCCGCCGAGCGGATCGTGCTGGGTGAGGCGGCGCCCTGACGCGAGGAGGGTTCCGTCCTGCTCACTTGCGGGCAAGGAAGAAGGATGCAGGTACATCGTCGTCTCATCTCCACCGCGGCTGTCGCGGTGGCCTCACTCAGCGTCGCCATTCCCGCGGCGGATGCCGCCAAGCCCCACCACCACGGCCACACTCACCACCACGGCCACAAGGCGAAGGCGCCCCAGGCCATCGCCGTGCCCGACGGGTTCGGCCCGGAGTCGCTGACCGGCAAGGGGAGCACGCTGTACGCGGGCTCCTCGACCACGGGCGCGGTCTGGACCGCCAACGCCAAGACGGGTAAGAGCCGCATCCTCGTCCCCGCCCAGCCGGGACGCTCGGCCTTCGGCACCGCCGTCGCCGGCAAGCACCTCCTCGTCGCGGGCGGCGCGACCGGCAACCTCTACGTCTACGACCGCGCCACGGGGGCCGACGTCTCGACGATCGCCCTCGGCGGGAAGCTCCTCAACGACGTCGTCGTGAGCGGCAACATCGCCTACGTCACCGACACGCTGGCGCCGACCGTGTACGCGGTGGCGCTGGACGGCTCCGCGCCGCCGCGGACGATCAACCTCACGAACTACCCGTTCACCGAGGGGTCCCCGACCGCGGACGGCATCGCGCGGGACGGCCGGTCGCTGATCGTCGGCGACATCACGACCGCCGCGCTGTACCGCATCGATCCGGCCACCGGCGCCGCGACGAAGATCGACGTCCCCGGCGCGACGCTGCCCATGAACGACGGCGTCCTGCTCGTCGGCCGCACGCTGTTCGTCGCCGAGGGCGACGGGCGCCTCGCCGCCGTCAAGATCGCCCCCGGCGCCACGACCGGCACCCTCCTCAGCCAGCGCACGTACGCCAAGGCGCTGACCGACGTCGCCCGCGCCGGCGGCTCGCTGTGGATCCTGGACGCGGCGTTCCAGCAGACGGTGGACCCGACGTCCAAGGCCGTCGTGCGGCGCATCGGGTAGCGCGTCCTAGACTCAGTCGCAGGCACCAGCCGCGCCGTCGCGCGGTTGGTCGACCTGCCCGCGCATGGCCCTCAGACCCCTCCTCCAGCTTCTCGACGACGACCCCGACGCGGCCACGCTGGCCCGCGACGGCGGCCGCGCGTTCACGTCGGCCTCGCTGCGCCCGTTCGTCCTCGCCGCCTTGGCCGACCAGGCCGCCGGCCGCGCCACGATCGTCGTGGCCGGCGACGATCGTCAGGCCAAGGACCTCGCCGCCGACCTGCGGGCCTGGCTCTCGCCGCGGGCCGTCCGCTACTACCCCAGCCGCGGCGTCGCCTACGAGTCGCACCTCGCTCCCCCGCCGCACCTCGTCGGCCTGCGCGTCGCCGCGCTGGACGCGCTGCTGGACGAGACCGGCGCCGACCGGCCCGTGGTCGTCGTCTCAGCCGTCGCGCTGAGCGAGAAGGTCCCCGACCCCGAGCTGCGCCCGCACTCGCTGCACGTCAAGGTCGGCGACCTGCTCGACGTCGACGAGTTCGCCGCCCAGCTCGTGGGCGCCGGCTACGAGCGCGTCGACCAGGTCTCCGATCGCGGGCAGTTCGCCGTGCGCGGCGGCATCCTCGACGTCTACCCGGCCACCGAGGACCGCGCCGTCCGGGTCGACCTGTTCGACATCGAGGTCGAGTCGCTGCGCTGGTTCTCGACCTTCACGCAGCGGTCGCTGGGGGAGACCGAGGAGGTCGACATCGCGCCCGCCGCCGAGCTGGCGCCCGAGCACCGCGAGCTGGCCGAGATGGCCGCCGTCGCCGACGCCGACGACCGGCCCGACATCACCGAGCTGCTGCCGCTGGACCGCTTCCACTCCTTCCTCGAGCTGGCCCCGCCCGACGCGCAGATCCTCGTCGCCGCCGAGGAGGAGATCCCGCCGGCCCTCGCCGACCACTGGCAGGACGTCTGCGCCGCCTTCCACGACACCGACGCCCATCACCTCTACGTCGCCCCGGACGCGATCAAGGACGAGCTCGCCGCCCGGGCCTTCGCCCAGCTGTCGGCGATCTCCGGCGACCAGGCGATCCAGCTGCGCGGCCAGGCCGCGGACACCGGATCGCGGTCGCTGAAGGAGGCCGAGGGCGAGCTCGAGAAGCTCGTGCGCTCCGGCTACCGCACGATCGTCGCGTGGACGCGCCGCGGCGAGGGCGAGCGCGCGGGCTACAACCTCGCGCGGATGAAGGCGTCGTGGCTGGACGGCGGCGGCTGGGAGGGCGTGCCCTCGCTCCAGTTCACCGCCTCCTCGCTGCGCGACGGCTTCATCGCGCCGTCCCTGAAGCTCGCGGTCATCCCCGAGCACCGGCTGATCCGCCGCCGCCGCGCGGACGGGCCGGACTCGCCGCGGCCGGGCATCGGCCGCCGCGGTGCGCTGCGCTCGTTCTCCGACCTGCGCACGGGCGACATCGTCGTCCACGAGGACCACGGCATCGCCCGCTTCGCCGGCTTCGACACCCGCACCGTCGCCGGCGTCACCCGCGACTACCTGCTGTTGCAGTACGCCGGCGAGGACCGCGTCTTCGTCCCCAGCGACCAGCTGGCGAAGATCTCGCGCTACGTCGGCGCGGGCGGCGACCACCCGCCGCTCTCCAAGCTCGGCGGCACGCGCTGGGACACGCTGAAGGCGCGAGCCCGCCACGCCGCGCAGGAGATGGCCGGCGAGCTGCTCAACCTGTACGCCGAGCGCAAGCGCCGCGTCGGGCACGCCTACCCGCCCGACGGCGACTGGCTGGCCGAGTTCGAGGCGAAGTTCCCCTACACCGAGACGCCCGACCAGCGCGAGGCGATCGAGGTCGTCAAGGCCGACATGGAGACGCCGCGCCCGATGGACCGCCTCATCTGCGGCGACGTCGGCTACGGCAAGACCGAGGTCGCGCTGCGCGCCGCGTTCAAGGCGGTCGAGGGCGGCAAGCAGGTGCTGATGCTCGTCCCGACGACGATCCTCGCCCAGCAGCACTTCGGCACGTTCTCCGAGCGGCTGAAGGACTACCCGATGACCATCGAGCACGTCTCGCGCTTCATCTCGGTCAAGGAGCAGAAGGCGGCGGTCAAGCGCTTCAACGAGGGCACGGCCGACATCCTGGTCGGCACCCATCGCCTGCTCTCGCGCGACGTGCGGCCCAAGGACCTCGGGCTGATCATCGTCGACGAGGAGCAGCGCTTCGGCGTCAAGCAGAAGGAGCTGCTGCGCCAGCTCAAGCTGAAGGTCGACGTCATCTCGATGTCGGCGACGCCGATCCCCCGCACGCTGCAGATGTCGCTGGCCGGCGTGCGCGACATCTCCGTCATCGAGACCCCGCCCGAGGGCCGCCGGCCGGTCAAGACCTACGTCGGCGAGTTCGACGAGGAGCTGATCAAGCAGGCGCTGGAGCGCGAGAAGCGCCGCGACGGCCAGGCGTTCTTCCTGCACAACCGCGTCGAGACCATCGACGAGACCGCCGAACGGCTGCGCGCGCTGTGCCCCGGGATGCGCTTCGAGGTCGCCCACGGCCAGCTCGAGACCGACGAGCTCGAGGCGCGGATGATGGCCTTCCTGCGCGGCGAGGCCGACGTGCTCGTCGCCACCTCGATCATCGAGTCGGGCATCGACATCCCGCAGGCCAACACGCTGATCGTCGAGCGCGCCGACATGTTCGGCCTGTCGCAGCTCTACCAGATCCGCGGGCGCGTCGGCCGTTCTCGCGAGCGCGCGTACGCCTACCTGCTGTATCCGTCGGCCGACACGCTGACCCACGAGGCCAGCCAGCGGCTCTCCGCGCTGAGCGACTACACCGAGCTGGGCGCCGGCTTCAAGATCGCCATGCGCGACCTGGAGATCCGCGGCGCCGGCAACCTGCTCGGCGACGAGCAGTCCGGCCACGTCGCCGCGCTCGGCTTCGAGCTCTACCTGCAGATGCTCGACGAGGCGGTCTCCGCCGCCGACGGCACGATGGCCGAGATGCCCGAGCCGGTGCGCCTCGACGTCAACGTCGACGCCTACGTGCCCGCGGACTACGTGCCCTACGAGCAGGCGAAGATCGAGGTCCACCGCCGCATCGCGAGCGCCGCCGAGGTCGCCGACCTGATGGTGCTGCGCGAGGAGCTCGAGGACCGCTTCGGCCCGGTTCCCGAGCCCCTGTCCAACCTCATCGACCTGCAGCTGGCGCGCATCAAGCTCGGCCAGGCGGGCGCCTCCGCCGTCACCTTCCGCCAGGGCCGCCTGGCGGTCACGCCGATCGAGCTGGACTCGGTGCGCGCCAAGAAGGTCCGCGAGCAGATCCCCGGTGCCCTCTACGAATCGGGCAAGTCGCAGTTCTCGATGCGCGTCCCCGACGACCCGGCCCTGCGCTTCCCGGCCGTGGTCAAGGCCGCCGACGTGCTCCTCGCGGTCAGCCGTGAGGCCGCGTAGGGCCTCACGGCCTCCTCAACAAGCTTCAACTGGGCTTCATGTAGCCCCGCCAACCTGGATATTCATGCCATCACCTTCCGCTACGCTTTCGCGCCCTATGCGCCGACCGCTTCGACTCCTGCTGCCCATCGGCCTTGTCTGCCTGCTCGCCTTCACGCTGACCGCGTGTGGCGGGGGCAACGGCGACAAGGTGCCCGACAACGCCGTGGCCAAGGTGGGCGACGTCACGATCACCAAGGATCAGTTCAACCACTGGATGGGCGTGGCCGCCGCTTCGACCGCCGCGCAGTCCGGAGCGACCGGTGACGCGGTGAAGCCCCCTGTTCCGCCGGACTTCACCGCATGCGTCGCCGCCAAGAAGAAGGCCGCCGCCAAGCCCGCCAAGGGCCAGCCGACGGTGACCGACGCCCAGTACAAGACGCAGTGCAAGCAGACCTACGAGCAGCTTCGCGACTCCGTCGTCCAGTTCCTCGTCACCACGGTGTGGATCGACCAGGAGGCGACGACGCGCAAGGTCGGCGTCACCGACGCCAAGGCCGCCGCCGAGCTGAAGAAGGCCGTCAAGCAGCAGTTCCCCAACGACGCCGACTACCAGAAGTACCTCAAGCAGCAGGGGATCACGAACGCCGACCTGGTCTTCCAGGAGAAGCAGTCGCTGGCCCAGGCCGCGCTGCAGAAGGCGGTCATCAAGGGCAAGGACACGGTCACCGACGCCCAGATCGCCTCGTACTACAACGGCCACAAGTCGACCTACGCCACGCCCGAGACGCGTGACGTCAGCATCGTCCTGACGAAGACGCAGGCCCAGGCCGCCGCGGCCAGGAAGGCCCTCGAGGCGGGCGACAGCTGGAAGGTCGTCGCCAAGAAGTACTCGATAGACGATGCCTCCAAGAACACGGGCGGCAAGCTCGCCGGCATCGCGAAGGGCCAGCAGGAGAAGGCGCTGGACAGCGCGATCTTCGGGGCCAAGAAGAGCGTCATCGGTGGCCCGGTCAAGACCCAGTTCGGCTGGTACGTCTACGAGGTCGACAAGATCATGCCCGCCAACCAGCAGACGCTGGACCAGGCGAAGGCGTCCATCAAGCAGACCCTGGTCGCCGCGGCGCAGCAGAAGGCGCTGACCGCCTGGTCCAAGGACTTCCAGAAGCAGTCCGCGGCCCGGACGAACTGCGCCAAGGACTTCACCGTGGCGGACTACTGCAAGAACGCGCCGAAGGCCAAGACGACGGCGACGTCGACGACGGGCGCTCCCGCTCCGGCGACGACCACCAACGCCGGCTAGTCCGGCCGGCGCGCCACGGGCGCGTGAGGCAGGCGGCGGCCGACCCGGTCGTCGCCTTATCCTCCCGCCCGTGTCGCGTGAAGCCATCACCGAGGCCCTCGGGGCGCTCGACGACCTGACCCGCCGCCTGCGGGTGGAGTGCCCCTGGGACCGCGAGCAGGACGAGCGCTCCATCGTCCCGCACACCGTCGAGGAGGCCTACGAGCTCGCCGATGCCGCGCTCAGCGGCGATGACGCCAAGCTCCTGGACGAGTTGGGAGACGTCCTCTTCCAGGTCCACTTCCTGGCCCTGCTGCTCGAGGAGCGCGGCGCCGGCGACCTCGCAGCCGTGGCCGAGCACTGTCGCCAGAAGCTGATCCGCCGTCACCCGCACGTGTTCGGGGAGGTCGAGGTCGAGAACGCGGGCCAGGTGCTGGCCAACTGGGACAAGATCAAGGAGACCGAGGAGGGCCGCGAGCGCGGCGTCTTCGCCGAGATCCCCGAGAACCTCCCCGCGCCGCTGCTGGCGCGCAAGGTGCAGCGCCGCGCCGCCTCCTCCGGCTTCGACCCGCTCGACGCCGACGAGCGCCTGGACGCCGCTCGCGGCGCGCTGGAGGCGATCGCCGAGGGCGGGGCGACGGATGCCTCGATCGGCGACGCGCTGTTCGCGCTCGTCAACGTCGCGCGTGGCGCCCGCGTCGACCCCGAGCTCGCGCTACGGGCGTCGTCGCACCGCTTCCGCGGGCGGGTGGAGGCCGCGGTCGCGCTGGCCGCCGGCGCCGGCGAGCGATGGAGCGACCTCACCGAGGCCCGCCGCCTCGACTACTACGTCCGCGCCCGGATGAGCGAACCCGGCGCGGATGGAACTTGACCCAGGACCAGGAGAGCCCCCAGAGACCATGAGCCAGATCGAGAACGTCCACGCCCGCCAGATCCTCGACTCGCGCGGCAACCCGACCGTCGAGGTCGAGGTCGCGCTGAAGTCCGGAAGCCGCGGCCGCGCGGCCGTGCCGTCCGGAGCCTCCACCGGTGAGTTCGAGGCCACCGAGCTGCGTGACGGCGGCGAGCAGTGGCTGGGCAAGGGCGTCACGCGGGCCGTGGCCAACGTCAACGGCGAGCTGGCCGAGGCGGTCCGCGGCCTGGACGCCACCGATCAGGCCGGCCTCGACCAGGCGATGATCGCCCTGGACGGGACGCCGAACAAGTCCCGGCTCGGCGCCAACGCCGTCCTCGGCGTCTCGCTCGCCGCCGCGCACGCCGCGGCCGCCGAAGAGGGGCTCCCGCTGTGGCGCTACCTCGGTGGCGAGGCCGCCCACGTGCTGCCCGTGCCGATGATGAACGTCCTCAACGGCGGCGCGCACGCCGACAACTCCGTCGACTTCCAGGAGTTCATGATCGTCCCGTGCGGGGCGCCGACCTTCTCGGAGGGCCTGCGCTACGGCACCGAGGTCTTCCACGCGCTGAAGAAGGTGCTCTCCAAGCGCGGCCTGGCCACCGCGGTCGGCGACGAGGGCGGCTTCGCCCCCGACCTCGAGTCCAACGAGGCGGCGCTGCAGGTCGTCATCGAGGGCATCGAGGCGGCCGGGTACACGCCCGGGACCGACGTCGCCATCGCGATGGACCCCGCCACCAGCGAGCTGTTCACCAACGGCGTCTACGACCTGCACCACGAGGGGCGCAAGCTGTCCTCGGCGGAGCTGGCCGACTACTGGGCCGACCTCAGCGCCCGCTACCCGATCGTCTCGATCGAGGACGGGATGGACGAGGAGGACTGGGACGGCTGGAAGCTGCTGACCGATCGCATCGGCGAGCGCGTCCAGCTCGTCGGCGACGACCTGTTCGTGACCAACACCGCGCGGCTGCAGCGCGGCATCGAGCTCGGCGTCGGCAACTCGATCCTCGTCAAGGTCAACCAGATCGGCACGCTGACCGAGACGCTCGACGCGATCGCCACCGCGAACGCCGCCGGGTACACCGCCGTCATGTCGCACCGCTCGGGCGAGACCGAGGACGTCACGATCGCCGATCTCGCCGTCGCGACCGGCTGTGGGCAGATCAAGACCGGCGCGCCGTCACGCAGCGATCGCGTCGCCAAGTACAACCAGCTGCTGCGCATCGAGGAGGCCCTCGGAGCCGACGCCACCTACCCCGGCCGCGCCGTCTTCCGTTCATAGGGAGGAGCGGGGGGAGCGCCCGCGAACGAGTCTCGTGGATGAACCGAATCCGCTGGGATCGAGTCGGGCGCGTGGCGCTCCTCTGCGTGTTGGTCGCGATCGTCGGGCTGTACGTCGGACCGGCGCGGTCCTACTGGACCGCGCGCGGGGAATCCGCGCGCAAGAGCGCCGAGGTGGCGCGCCTGGAGCACGAGCACGCGCGCCTCACCGCGCGCCGCAAGGCGCTGACGACGCCGGCCACGCTCGCCGCCGAGGCCCGCAAGCTCGGCTACGTCATGCCCGGGGAGAAGGCGTACGTGATCGAAGACCTGCCGAAAGGCTGAGCCGGTTTCCTCGCTGGCGCTCACGAACCGGCCGGGGAATGCCCTGGCGGGCATTCCCCAACGCGAGAGACCTTCGCCGGGTGGCTAACCTCGATTTCATGCCGTTCGAGACCGCCATCTTCGACTGGCGCGCGGGGCAGAAGCGCATCGATGACGCCACCCCCGGCGAGCGCCTCGCCCTCGATCGCGTGGTCGACGCGCTCGTCGCCGAGCTGCGCCGCCGCATCGGCATCACCTTCACCTCCGACGAGCTGGCCGACCTCTACGACCAGGGCACCGACTGGTGCCTGGACATCGCCCAGCGCGTCGCGCCCGACGAGCCGTGGGCCTGGGACTCGGCCGTCACGACGGACGCCGCCTTCTACCGCATGCTGCGCTCCGCGGTGGACTTCGCCGGGGGCCGGCGGCTCTACGAGTGATGGCGAGGTCGGCCTCAGAGCGCGCGCTCGGGAAAGCGGAACGCCACCCCGAATCGCGTCTGGGCACGCTGCGCCACCCGGGCGCGCAGCCCGAGGTCGAAGGCCCGGATCCGGGCCCACATGTTGGGGTTGTCAGGTCTCGTCTTCGCCATCGCCGGCCGAAGCGCGGCGGATGATGATGCGATCAGCTTCGATCGTGACCTCGACCGGACGATGTCCGGCCCAGTGTTCCGCGTAGAGGGGGTTCTCCTCCACCGCGGGGTCGAGCCACAGTCCGTAGCCCTCCTCGCCGTGGTCGAAGGATCCCTCGAGCGTGTTCTTCGTGCGACGGCCACGGCCTCGACGCCCTCGGCGTCGGGTGGCTGCGGCCTTGTCGGCCTCGGACTCGTCCTCGCCTGCCGCGGCAGCGGCTTCGGCGGCCGCAGCGGCTGCAGCCTCGGCGGCGGCAGCCTCCTCGGCGGCCTTGGCCTGCTCAGCTTCGAGCTCGGCGGCGATGAGGGCGTCATCCTCGGCGCGGAGATCGATCTCGTCGTCGAAGTCCACACCGGCCGCGGCGCCTTCGGCACCGGTATCGGGGGTGGAGTCGACGGAGAGCTCGTTCTCTCGCTTGAAGGTCTCGATCTGCTGCACGGTCACCTCGAGCTGATGCGCGATCCAGGCGTCCGTACGGCCCTGTCGCACCCATGTGCGAATCTGATTGAGATGGGGTCGCAATGAGCGGCGTGCCATGAGTGGCGGGGACAGTAGCGAAAGATCCGGTACCGCAGCACGTTTCATCCCCCAATCGGCGGGGAACCGCTTGAACAATGCGCCCTAGGCAGGGAGGTGCCACCCAATGCTGGTCCTGACACGCAAGTCCAATCAATCCATCATGATCGGGGACGACATCGAGGTGTCGGTGCTGTCGATCATGGGGGAGAAGGTGCGCATCGGCATTCAGGCGCCGCGCGACATCCCGGTCTTCCGCAAGGAGGTCTACCTGGAGATCCAGGAGGAGCGAGGCGAGGTCGTGGCGGCGGGAGTCCGCACGAGCCCGAGCTCCGACGACGCGCCTGCTTCCGACGGCGATGATCCCGCCCGCAGCCTGAGGGCCGAGGTCGACAGAGAGCTAAGACAGCTGGGCGGGAGCTAGTGGCATTCGCCCTGGGGGCGAATGCCATTGGTAGATCGCCCTGGGGGCGATCTACCGGCGATCTACCGGCGATCTACCGGCGTCTAGCCCATGACCATGTAGAGGATCTCGAACATGCCGATCGTCACCGCGACCGCGGTGGCGATCAGCACGAGCACGAGCACGAGGTAGCGCATCGAACCGTGCCGGTGACGGCGGTCCACGTCGCGCCGGCGGGAGCGGTCGATCGCCGCCTGGCGCAGGGCGTCGCGACGATCGCGGTCTTCGATCGACTCCTCGACGAACGCTCTCTCGAGCTCCGCCAGGCTCTGGCGCATGCGCATGGCCATCAGCGACAGAGCCTACAGCCCGACCTGAGGATCGGGCCGCAGCGCCGGGCGCAGGACGACAGCGGCGAGCAGCGCGCTGGCACCGAGCAGGACGATCGAGAGCACGAGCGTGATCCGCAGGCCGTGGACGAACGCGTCCCGCGCGGCATGCACGAGCGCGTCGGCGACGGACGCGGGAAGCCCGTCGGAGACCTCGACCGCGCGACCCAGCGACTCGCGGGCGGCCGACAGCCCGGCGCCGCTCACCCCGCTCACCGCGCCGAGGGCGCCGGAGTAGGCGGCGGCGAGGACGGAGCCGAGCACGGCGACGCCCATCCCGCCGCCCAGCTCGTAGGCCGTCTCCTCGATCGCGGCCGCTCCGCCGGCACGGTCGGCGGAGACGGCGGAGATGATCGCGTCGTTCGCGGCGGCCAGGGCGGCCTCCAGGCCGAAGCCCATGGCCAGGAAGGGCACGACCATGATCACGTACTCGTCGGCCGTGGAGAGGGCCAGGAGCGGCACCAGGGCGAGCGTCGTCAGCCCGAGGCCGCCGGTGACCACCGCGCGGGTCCCGAAGCGATGCAGCAGCCGGGGCGCCAGCAGCGAGCCGGCGATCGCCGCGACCATCAGCGGGATGAGCCGCACGGCGGCGGCCAACGGCGAGAGGCCGAGGACGAGCTGCAGGTACTGGGCGAAGAACAGCTCGAGCGCCACGAGGCCGAACATCGACAGCAGCACGCAGCCGACCGCGACCGCGAACGGCCGCTGGGCGAACAGCCGCATGTCCAGCAGCGGGTCGTCGCGGCGCAGCTGGCGCCGCGTGAAGGCGCCGAGCAGCCCGACCCCGCCGATCAGCGTGGCCAGCCCGATCGGGTCGCCGAACCCGTTGCGCGCGCACTCCTTGATCCCGAACGCCAGCCCGAGCACGCCGAGCGCGGAGAGGGCCGCTGAGGCCGGGTCCCACGGCGGCGGGTCCTCCGAGCGACTCTCGGGAAGCACGCGGACCACGAAGGGCATGACCAGCGCGATGAGCGGGACGTTGACCAGGAAGACGGCGTGCCAGCCCCAGCGCTCCAGCAGCACGGCGCCGAACAGCGGCCCGACCGCGGCGCCCGCGGCGGTCACCGCCGTCCAGATGCCGACGGCCTTGCGCCGCTCCTGGCGGTCGGGGAAGACGTCGCGGACGATCGCCATCGTCCCCGGGAAGACGAGCGCGCCGCCGATCCCCTGCACCCCGCGGGCCGCGATCAGCGCCAGCGGCGACCACGCCAGCGCGGCCAGCACCGAGGCGGCGGCGAAGATCACCAGCCCCACGATGAGCACGCGCTTGCGCCCGAGCCGGTCGCCGAGCGTCCCCGAGGCGACGAGCAGCGGCGCGACGACCAGCGGGTAGGCGTCGATGATCCACAGCAGCTCCGTGGAGGACGGCGACAGGTCCTCGGTGATCGACGGCGCCGCGACGTGCAGCACCGTCACGTCGACGATGAGGATCACGAGGGCGGCACAGAGGACGGCGAGGACGGACCAACGCCGCTCCACGGCGCCCACGGCTAGCAGGCCTTCCAGAGGCCGCGATCGGCCTGGCGGGCCGCGGTCGCCAGCGCGCTGAAGCGCGCGGCATAGCGGGTGTTCGGCGCGATCCGCAGCGGCCGGGCGGCGCCGTCGCGGACGAGCTGCTCGTTGACGAACGTGCCGTCGTCGGCTCGGAAGACGTAGGCCAGCAGCCGCCCGTAGCGGTCGCGGCGCTCGGCGTCGAAACGCAGCCGCACGTCCTGACCGCGGACGAGCCGCGCGTTCGCGGCGGCGGCCTGATGCGCGAAGCACTGGACCGGCGTGTCGGGCTTGACCGACTCCGGCGTGTCGATCCCGATGTAGCGGACCGTCTCGTCGGTCCCGTCCAGATCGACGTGGATCGTGTCGCCGTCGACCACGCGCGTCACCGTGCCGGCGACGCCCTTGGGGGCGGGATGGTCGCGCTGCGCGCCCAGCCGCGCGGCGAGCACGGCGACGACGAGCACGACGAGGATCACGAGGGCGCGGCGGGGAAGCATCCCGGCCACCGTGGCAGAAGCGGCGGCCGGGATCCCACGATCGCGCAGAGGCGTGACACCTCTGCGCGAGTCTGCGGGGGATCGCTACGCGATCGTGACCTGCTCGGAGAGGTAGACGTCCTGGATGGCGTGCAGGAGGTCGATGCCCTCGTCCATCGGGCGCTGGAACGCCTTGCGCCCGGAGATGAGGCCGGAGCCGCCGGCGCGCTTGTTGACGACCGCCGTACGGACCGCCTCGGCCAGATCGGTCGCGCCCGAGGAGGCGCCGCCGCTGTTGATCAGGGGCGCGCGGCCGAGGTAGCAGTTGATGACCTGCCAGCGGGTCAGGTCGATCGGGTTGTCGGTCGTCAGCTTCTCGTAGACGAGCGGGCTCGTCTTGCCGAAGCCCTTGCCCATCGCCGTGTAGCCGCCGTTGTTCTCCGGCAGCTTCTGCTTGACGATGTCGGCCTCGATCGTCGCGCCCAGGTGGTTGGCCTGGCCCGTCAGGTCGGCGGAGACGTGGTAGTCGACGCCGTCCTTGACGAATGCCTCGTTGCGGAGGTAGCACCACAGCACGGTGAACATGCCGAGGCGGTGGGCCTCCTCGAAGGCCTTGGAGACCTCCACGATCTGGCGGCGGCTCTGCTCGGAGCCGAAGTAGATCGTGGCGCCGACGCCGGCCGCGCCGAGCTCATGCGCGCGCTGGGCCGACGTGAACATCGTCTGGTCGTACTCGTTGGGGTACGTCAGCAGCTCGTTGTGGTTGAGCTTGACGATGAAGGGGAACTTGTGCGCCCACTTGCGGCTCACCGCGCCCATGACGCCGAGCGTCGAGGCGAACGCGTTGCAGCCGCCCTCGACCGCGAGCTGGACGAGGTTGTCCGGGTCGAAGTAGAGGGGGTTCGGCGCGAACGACGAGGCGCCGGAGTGCTCGATGCCCTGATCGACGGGAAGGATCGAGTAGTAGCCGGTGCCCGACAGGCGCCCGGTCTTCATCATCCATTCGAGGTTGCGCAGGACGTTCGTCGAACGATCGGTGTCGAGCATGACCCGATCGATGAAGTCCGGGCCCGGCAGGTGCAGGCTCTCCTTGGGGAACGCCTCGCTCTTGTGGTTGAGCAGGCTGTCGGCTTCGTCCCCGAGCAGCTCCTCCAGGCGCGAGCTGGTCATCTCTGTTGCGGCCACAACGGTCTCCTTGAACGAATCATGTCGTCACCGCAGACTACCCCGGGTAGCCTCCCGGCCGACCTATGGAGCACCACTTCCACGGGCCCAACTTCACCATCGGGGTGGAGGAGGAGCTCATGATCGTCGACGCGGAGACGAAGGACCTCGTCAACGCCATCGAGGGGCTGCTCGAGGAGAGCCCGGCGGGCGCGATCAAGCCCGAGCTGATGGAGTCGGTCCTCGAGGTCTCCACCGAGCCGTGTGCCACGGTCGCGGAGGCGGGCGACCAGCTGCGCGCGCTGCGCCGCCAGGTGCGCGAGACCGCGGAGCGCAAGGGCATGGCGATCGGCTCCGCCGGCACCCATCCGTTCGCGCTGTGGGAGGACCAGCGGATCGTCGCGCGCAACCGCTACCGCGAGCTGATCCAGGCGCTGCGCTTCGTCGCGCGCCAGGAGCTGATCTTCGGGATGCACGTCCACGTCGGGCTCGACGACCCCGACAAGGCGATCCACGTCGCCAACGGGATGCGCGTCCACGTGCCGGTGCTGACCGCGCTGAGCGCGAACTCCCCGTTCTGGCGCGCCGACTCGACCGGCCTGCAGTCCACCCGCACGCCGATCTTCCGCGCGTTCCCGCGCGTGGGCGTGCCGCCGACCTTCGCCGACTGGGCCGACTACGAGCGCCGGATCGACTTCATGGTCGGTGCCGGCGTCATCGAGGACTACACCTGGCTCTGGTACGACGTCCGGCCCCACCCGCAGTTCGGCACCGTCGAGATCCGCGCGATGGACTCCCAGACCCGGATCGAGCACACGATCGCCATCACCGCGCTCGTGCAGTCGATGGTCAAGGAGCTGGCCGAGCACTACGACGCGCACTCGCCGTTGACCGACTACCCGTGGGAGATGCTCGACGAGAACAAGTGGCTCGCCGCGCGCCACGGGCTCGACGGCGAGCTCGTCGACCTGCCCTCCAGCGAGCGGATCGCGACGAAGGAGCTGGCCCGCCGTCTGCTGAGCCGGCTGCGCGAGCACGCGCAGGACCTCGGCTGCGAGCACGAGCTCGAGGGGATCGAGGACCTGCTCGCGCGCGGGAACGGCGCGTCGCGCCAGCTGCTGGTGTGGGAGGCGAACCACGACCTGACCGAGGTCGTCGCGGAGATCGTGGAGGCGACCGGGGCATAGCCGCGGCGGCGCCCGGACCCTCGCACAGGACGTCTGCTGGCCGATCTCCGCCGCGCGGCCGTATCATCGGTTGCATGGCGCGCGGCGCAGACCTCTTCATCGTCTGCAAGAACTGCGGCTCCGAGGTGAGCCCGTACGTGACCGAGTGCCCGTACTGCGGGCAGCGGGTGCGAAAGCGTGCCCCGAAGATCGAGCGCGGCGGCGGGACCGGCGGCCGCGACATCAAGGAGCCGACGCCGCCCAAGGCGCGCAAGCCCAAGCGCGAGCGCACCCCGCGCGCCTCGTCGCGCGGCCCGCGCACGCAGCGCTCCAACCCGATCTCCAGACTGACTGCCGGCGACCGGCCGGTCGCGACGTTCGCGATCATCGCGATCTCGGTGCTGGCCTACCTGGCCATGTTCGCCGGCGCCTTCGCGCCCTCCGACGCGATCATCATCGGCCCGATCGACGGCGACTGGTGGAAGCTCGTCACGGCGCCGTTCGTGCACTTCGGCCAGGGCTCGGTGCTCGGCGGCGGCGGAAACGCGGTCTTCGCGGGCGGCGCGTACCAGTTCGCCACGCTCGTCGCGATCGGCATCTTCGGCTCGCTGCTGGAGCGCCGTCACGGGCCGCTCGTCGTCATCGCGATCGCGCTCGTCGCCGGTGCCGGCGGCATGTTCGTCGCCCAGCAGATCGAGTCGATCGCCTTCGCCGCGGGCGCCAACGGCATGGCGCTCGGCCTCCTCTGCGCCTGGGCGGTCCCCGACCTGCTGGCCTGGCGGCGCAGCACGCCCTACGACGGCGACCTGCTCGGGACCGCCGTCATCGCCGCCGTCCTGCTGCTGATGCCGCTGGTGGTCGACACGGCCGACGCCTACGCCGGCGTCACCGGCGCGATCGTCGGCCTGCTCTTCGGCTTCCCGCTGGCGCGCGTGGCCCAGCGAGCCTGAATTCCCTCGTGACCGATCCCACCTACACCGCCGAGGAAGTCGACGCTGCCGTCGAGGCCCTCCAGGACCCCGAGCGGCTCAAGCACGCCCAGGACATCGTCGTCCACGCCGCACCGGGTCTGCAGCGCGTCCTCAACGAGGCGCTCGCCGAAGGCGGGTACTTCAGCGACGCCCACGAGCAGGAGGTGATGCGCGCCGCCGGCGGGGGAGACCCGGCCGAGCAGATCCGCGCGCTGCGCGTCCTGCTCGCCGAGGAGACCCGCCTGGGGATGCTCGTCGGCGTCGCCGTCGGGTTCGAGCTGGCCCACGAGCTCCAGCGACAGCGAGAGGAATGACCATGGACATCCGCTTTCTCGGCCAGTCGGCCTTCGAGATCAGCGCGGGCGACGCCCGCGTGCTGACCGATCCGTTCCTGGCGCCGTACAACCCGGTGGCCACGGTCGGCGCCGACGACGTCAACCCGACCGACATCCTCGTCACGCACGGTCATCAGGACCACACCGCCCACGTGATCCCGATCGCGCAGCGAACCGGCGCGTCGGTCGCCGCGCTGGTCGAGTTGGCGGGCGAGTTCTCCGATGACCTCGGCGACGACCACCCGGTCTTCGACCCCAACCTCGGCGGCACGATCGAGTACCGCTGGGGCTGGGCCCGCTGGGTCCCCGCCTGGCACACGTCGACGACGCCCAAGGGA
This sequence comes from Solirubrobacterales bacterium, assembly GCA_025964175.1. Classification (GTDB taxonomy): domain Bacteria; phylum Actinomycetota; class Thermoleophilia; order Solirubrobacterales; family Solirubrobacteraceae; genus Capillimicrobium. The sequence goes on along the minus strand of JAOPZL010000365.1, from coordinate 803 downwards.
ACGGTCAACACGCCCGCCGGGATCGTCATCAACATCGGCGGCCAGACGATCTACCACCTGGGAGACACCGCGCTCTTCAGCGACCTGGCCCTGCCCGGCAAGCGCACGCCGATCGACATCGCCCTCGTCTGCATCGGGGGGCACTACACGATGGATCGCCACGACGCGGTCGAGGCGGTCAAGCTGATCGGCGCGAAGACGATCATCCCCTGCCACTACAACACCTTCCCGCCGATCAAGGCCGACGCGCAGGCGTTCAAGGCCGACGTCGAGCGCGAGACCGACGCGACCGTCGTCGTGCTCGAGCCGGGGGAGACCTACACCCCGTGACCCACGCGATCGTGCTGATCGAGGCCGAGCGCAGCGCGATGGCGACGCTCGGCGGCAGGCTCGCCGAGATCGAGGGCGTCGGGCAGGTCTACTCGGTGACCGGCACGTGGGACTACGTGGTGATCGTCCACGTCGCTCGCCACGAGCAGCTCGCCGAGGTCGTCACCGCGGGCGTCGGGCAGGTCGAAGGCGTGACGCGCACGCAGACGATGGTCGCCTTCGAGGCCTTCTCCAAGCACGATCTCGAGGCGCTGTTCTCCGTTGGTCAGTAGGTCCCCGACCGCGGCGCTGGCGGCCGCGCTGACGCTGATGGCCCTGGGGGTGGCCGGCTGCGGGAGCGATTCCGGCTCCGGGACGTCCACCGACGTGCAGAGCGGCGGCGCCGCGACGGCGTCGGGCGGAGCCGTCCTGCCGCCCACCACGGCGGCGCCGACCACGCCGCCCGCGGCGACGGCGACGCAGCCCACCCCGCC
>JAOPZL010000112.1 GCA_025964175.1 Solirubrobacterales bacterium | reverse complement strand
GCTCCGCGGCGCATCGCCGCGACCAGGCAGCACCGCGCCGCCGGCTGAGCCGCCGCGCTCCCGCAGTGGACGGATGTTTGAAATCCGGCTACCAGGGCTCAATGTTGCCCCGGATGGGTACGACAAGCGCCTCAGGGTCATGCAGAACCACTCGCTTCCCACCGCCGGCCGCGCCCTCTCGGCCATCACGCTCTCGCTGCTGATCGCGCTCGCCGCCGCGGTGCAGACCGTGGAATCGGCCGGCTCAGCGGTCGGCACCATGGCCGCGCTCCCCCTCGCGCTCCTCGTCTTCATCGTCCTCGCCGCGATCTCGCTCGTCCTGACCGCGCGCCTGGACGAGCGCTGGAATCGCTAGGCGGCCGTCACGCCGCGCCGCTTGAGCTGAGCGGGTCCATGAACGAGGCGCTGCACGAGTCGGTCGACGTCAGCGGGTAGCTCCGGCGGCTCAGTCGGGGACGCCGAGCAGGACCCGCACCGCGCGGGCGCCTTCCCCGCCGGCCACGAGCGTGAGCGCCGCCTCGGCCGGGGTGAGGAAGAGCTGGCCGGGGCCGAACGCCGCGCCCCCACATCCGATCTCGCCGCTCAGCACCAGCACCACGGCGGCCTCGCCGGCGGGTGCGGCGGCGCGCTCCTCCCCGGCCGGGAGCGTCCAGCGGTCCAGCTCGAAGTCCGCCATCACGACGATCGTCTCGTCGTCGCCGTTCGCCAGCGGCGGGTCGACGTCGTCGAAGTCGATGGAGCGCAGCGACTCCTGCACGTGCAGCTCCCGCGGGCGGCCGTTGAGGCCGGGGCGGTTGAAGTCGAAGACGCGATAGGTGGTGTCGCTGTTCTGCTGGATCTCGGCGATCAGGCAGCCGCCGCCGATCGCGTGGACGCGCCCGGAGGGGATGTAGATCGCGTCACCGGCGCCGACGTCGACGCGGTGGAGCATCGCGCTGACGTCCTCCCCCGCGGCCAGCGCTGTCTCGAACGCGTCGCGCGTCACGCCGGCGCGCATCCCGACGTAGAGGTGCGCGCCCGGTTCGGCTGCGGCCAGCACCCACGCCTCGCTCTTGGGCTCGCCGCCGAGCTGGGAGGCGATCGCGGCCGGCGGGTGGACCTGCACCGAGAGCGTGTCGCGTGCGTCGAGCAGCTTGACGAGGATCGGGAAGCGCGGTGCGGCGCTCGCGACCCCGCGGGCGCCGAAGACGGACGCGCGGGAGCCGGGGTCGGCCCACAGCGCATGGAGGTCGACACCGTCGCCGGTCGTCGACTGGGCCTCGGGCCGGTCGACCAGCTCCCACGACTCGCCGATCACCGCGTCCGGGGGCAGCGCCTTGCCGTATGCGGTCTCCAGACGCCGGCCGCCCCAGACGCGTTCCATGAACAGGGGGGTGAAGGCGATCGGCGCGTCGAACACGGCGCGCATCCTGGCAGGCGAGGCATGCGCATGCCAGCAAGCGCTGGTCGCCGCCGCCCGCGCTCAGCCGTTGGGGCTGTCGCGCCAGGCGGGATCGGCGCGGCGTTCGCGGCTGCGGCGATCCTGGCGACGGCGCTCGCCCGTGCCTGCCCACGGGAGCTGTCGGAACGCGTCGGTCGTGCGACGGTCGCCATCGCGGCGCGTCATCGCGCGGCGCCCGCGCGCGGACAGCATCCGCGTCAGCGACTCACGCCACAGGAGTTCGTCGCCGCGCTTGGCGGCCCGGCCGATGGCCAGGACGAAGACGAGCGCGACCAGCCCGAGTACGACCCAGGCAGCGACGATGATGAGAACCAGGCTGATCGACACGGCGTAACGTACCCATCCGCAGAACCCCGGGATCGGTGAGATCCGTCCCCACGGGCGCCCTCCTATATCTACCCGTATACGGCCCGCGATGCACGGATTCCAGCCATCGAACAACCTTGGCGCGTTGACGGGGCCAAGGGTGGGCGATCAGGCCGCGAGGGGTGCGGCCGCGGCCATCGCCGCGTCGTAGACGTTGGCCAGCGCGCCAGCCACCCGCTCGGGCGCTGCCACTTCGGCGACGCGCGCCAGCCCGGCACGGGCGGCGTCCGCAGGGACAGCGGACAGGGCGGCGGCGAGCGCGTGGGGGTCGCCGGGTGTGACGAGCGGCGCCGCGTCGCCGACGAGCTCGGGCAGCGCGCCGACCCGCGACGCGATCACCGGCAGGCCCGCGGCCATCGCCTCCGCGGCAGCCAGGCCGAAGGTCTCGGCCGAGCGCGACGGGATCAGCGCGACCGAGGACGCGGCACGCAGCTCGGCCAGCGCAGCGGCGTCGACGTAGCCGGTGAAGCGCACGTCCGCGCCGACCGCCCGGCGCTCGAGCTCGGCGCACAGCGGTCCGTCGCCGGCGATCACGAGCGCGCGGCCGGCGAGGCGGCAGGCGTCGACGGCGACGTCGAAGCCCTTCTCCACCGCGATCCGCCCGGCGACCAGCGCCGGGCCGTCGGGATCGAACCGCGGCGCGTGCGCGATCTCGCGCACGACGTGGGGGACGACGGACACGCGCGCCGGGTCGATCGGCGCGCCGAGCGTGCGCAGCCGCTCCAGCGCGAACGTGCTCGGCACCACGACCCGGTCGGCCTGCGCCACGAGCCGCGCCTGCCAGGCCGAGAGCGCGGCCGCGTAGACGGCGCCCTCCGGCCGCGAGCCACGACAGCCGTGGCGGACGCCGGGCAGCGTGTTGCGCCCGTGGCAGCGCGTGCAGTCCGCGCCCTCGGTGAAGCAGGTGCCGACCGCGCAGACGAGGCGGTAGTTGTGCAGGTGCAGCACGACCCGCGCGCCCGCCTCCCGCGCCGCGGCGAGCGCGCGCCAGCCGAGCGTGGGCTGCAGGTTGTGCGCGTGCACGATCCGCGCGCCCGTCCGCCGGACGGCCGCGGCCACGTCGTCGGGCGCCAGCCCTCCGCGCAGCAGCGCGGCTGCCGCGCGCGACCGTCCCAGCCCTCCCGAGTCGCGCTCCAGCAGCTCGGTCTCCTCCCCGAGCCGCTCGCCGATCAGCCAGCGCAGGTCCTCGACCGCGCGCTCCTCGCCCCCGACCGTGCGGTAGCGGTTGTGGAGGAAGAGGATCACCCGGCGGGCGACGCCACCGCGCCGCCCAGGAACCCCAGCATGCGCGTCCAGGCGTCGTCGGCCTCGGCCGCGAACTCCTCGAACTTGCGGTCGAAGAACGAGTGCGGCGCCCCCGGATAGACGACGATCTCGTGCTCGACGCCCGCCTCGTCGAGCACGGTGTCGAAGTTCTCGATCGCCTCGACCGGGATGCTCGGGTCCTCGCCGCCGAAGAGGCCGAGGATCGGGCCGCGCATCTCGTCGGCCAGGTCGGGCGGCGACGGGAAGCCGAAGCGCTCGCCGTTCAGCCCGCCGTAGAAGCCGATGACGCCCGCGAGGTCGAGCTCGTGGTTGGCCGCGGCGAGGAACGACTGCGAGCCGCCGAAGCAGAAGCCGACGGTCACGACCGGTCCATCGTGGCCGGTGCGCTCGCGCAGCGCCGCGATCGCGGCGGACGCGTCGGCCTGGATCTGGGCCGGCATCGTCGCCTGCACGTGGTCGAGCCACTCGAAGTCCTCGTCGCGCGGGCCGAGTCCGGCGGTCCGGCCGAAGTAGTCGATCGCGATCGCGTGATGGCCGGCGTGGGCGAGCCGCTCGGCGAGCACGCTGTAGAAGGGGTACAGCCCGCGCACGTCGGGCAGCACGACGACCGCGGCCCCGGACGGCTCCGCTGCTTCGGCCAGCGCGGCCGAGAACCGCGTCCCGTCAGCGGACTCGAGCTCCAGCAGCTCGGCGCCCGCCGCGCCCTCGATCGGCGGCAACCCGAGCCAGGCGGGCAGGTCGGGCGGGAGCGCGTCATGGTCGAAGCACATGGTGGGACTCCTTCAGCTGGTCTCGCTGGGGATGGCCGGGCGGACCATCGTGCCACGGACCGTACTGGTTGGAGGGGTTCCGCTTACCTGGATCTTCGCTGCGGCCGGCCCGGCCTGCGCGGCGGGCTCAGACGGCCCGCGCGTGTCCCTGGGCGACGAGGACGGGACCGATCCTGTTGCCGACGACCCGCAGGACGTAGGCGTCTCGCGAGTAGCTGTAGCGAAAGGCGATGCGAAGGACGGCGAGCGTGTGGGGGGCGACGGCGCGTCGTCGCCGCGGCGTGGTGCGGGCCATGGTGCGGACTCCGATGCTGGTTGTCGCCGGCCTCCCGATCGGCTAATGGAATATGAGCTTTCCAATGACAACTGTACGCACCCTGGCCGATCGGTCAAGGAATCTGCGTCGATACGGTGAACGGCCCGTGCACGCCCCGCCGCCCACCGTCTCCATCGCGATCCCGACGCGCGACCGCGCCGCATACCTCGACGTCGCGCTGCGCTCGCTCGGCCGCGAGGGCGCGGAGGTGCTCGTCGTCGTCGACGGACCCGACCCCGAGAGCGCGGCCGTCGCCACCCG